>JBJMQK010000343.1:0-2574 GCA_045802735.1 Anaeromyxobacteraceae bacterium
AGCCCGATCTGACAGCCGCCCTCGGGCGCGACGAGCCCGAGGTAGGCCCCCTCCATCCCGCGCGGCGGCGGAGTGTCGCGCGCCGTCACCTCGACGCGGGCGAGCCCGAGCGCGCCGGTGGCGAAGGCCGCGAACTCGTGCTCGAGCGCCTCGAGCCACTGGCGGGGGCCGAAGGGGCTCACGGGAACACGGGCGCGAGCGCGGCCTTCACCGCGTCCGGAGTGAAGGGCTTCGCGAGCACGAAGAGCGCGCCGGCCTGCAGCGCCTGCTCGCGCAGCCCCGGATCGCTCTCGGAGGTGACGAGCCCGACCTTCACGGCGTTGCCCTCCTTGCGGAGCGCCTGGATGAGCTCGAAGCCGGACATCTCTGGCATGTTCCAGTCGGTGAGGACGAGGTCGGGGGTCGCCGCGTGGACCGCCGCGAGCGCCTCGGCCCCGTTCCCCGCCTCGCGGTAGGTGGCGTTCGCGAAACCCGCCCCCTTCACGGCGCGCATGACGATCCCGCGCATGGCCTTGCTGTCGTCGACGATCAGGATGTTCATTTCCCGTTGACTCCTCCGTACTCCGCGCCCCGTGCAGCGCGCGTGCCGCCTGTCCGCGGCGGGACGCGCATCGACGGCGCGACGCCCTTGGCGTGCGCGCCGCGGCGGAGCGCGCCCGCCGCGGGGGCGGGTCGCAGCACGGGTGCTCGCGATCCCGGGGTCGGCCTCGCCACCCCGCGACGCTGCGTCAACCGTTTGACGCGTTCGCGCCGGGTGCGAGGCGAGCGGGGCTCTCGCCGGGTGCGGTTCGACGGTGAAGCTGCCGCGGCTCCTCGTGAAGACGGCAGCCGGGGCGGCACGCCGGCGCGCGCGTCAACGCCGCGTCGAAGGGTGGCTCGTGACCCTGGGGCGTGGCGCTTCGGCCGAGCGGATCACTCCACGGACGTGGCGAATCGAAGGACGGCGTCGATCCGGAAGGATGGGCGCGCCGCTTGCACGAGGGTGGGCCAGGTTCCACGGAGCCCCACGACACATGACCGCCCTCCCTCCTCCCGAGAAGATGGCTTCGCTCGTATCGGGCGTGACCCAGACGATGCTGGGATTCACGTTCGTGCCGGACGACGCCAAGGCTCATCGCGACCTCTCCTGGCGCACGGCGGTGCTGCCGATCGCGGGCGTGCGTCCGCTCACGGTCGGCCTGTCGAGCGACCAGAGCGGCTGCTCGCGCCTGTCCGCCGCGATGTTCGCCTGCCCGCAGACCGACGTCGATCAGACGATGATGAACGACGCGCTCTGCGAGCTCGTCAACATGACGGCCGGCCTCCTGAAGAGCGTCATGTCCCTGAACCAGGCGCTGGGGCTGCCCAAGATCCTCGCCGGCGCCGAGGCCCCGACGGTGCCGACCGCGAGCCCGCACGTCATCGTGCTCAAGGCCGACGCGCTCGGCCTCGTCCTGTGGATCTTCGAAGGCGTCGCCTGAGCGACGGGAGATGAGCCCATGCCTATCGTCCTCACGGTGGATGACAGCCGCGCCGTCCGTACCATCGTCTCGAAGCAGGTGAAGGACCTCGGGTTCGAGGTCGCCGAGGCCGAGGACGGCGTCCAGGGCCTCGTGAAGCTCGACGAGTGCCAGTACGACCTCGTCATCCTCGACGTGACGATGCCGAACATGGACGGCCCGACGATGCTCGGGAAGATGCGCGACGCCGGGAACACCACCCCGGTGATCATGCTCACCTCCGAGTCGAAGCGGTCGATCATCGCCGGCGCGATGAAGTCCGGGATCACCGATTACATCCTCAAGCCCTTCAAGCCCGAGGAGCTGCGCAACAAGATCCTCTCGGTGCTCCAGGGCGGCGGCGGCGTCGAGGACGTCGTCGCGAGCGACCGGCCCGGCGGCATGCCCGCGGCCGGGATGGTCGAGGCCCCCGCCCCGCGCGACGGCGCGAAGCAGTTCGTCGACGTGATGGTCGTCGACGACATGGAGAACGTGCACAAGCGGCTGCGCGGGATGCTGCCGAACCACCTCACCATGAACGGCTTCACGAGCGCGCAGTCGGCGCTCGCCAGCGCACGCGAGAAGGTCTACCGCGTCATCCTCATCGACACCGACATCCCCGACGTGAACAGCCCGGTGCTGGCGCAGCAGATCAAGGTGCTCCAGCCCCACGCGGCCTTCATCGCGCTCGCGCTGCGCACCGCGACCGGCGACGCCGCCAAGGAGGCGAGGGACCAGGGCTTCGGCGACGTCATGTTCAAGCCCTTCACCCAGGACCACGTCGACGACTTCCTGGTGCAGTACTTCGACAACCAGGACTTCCTCACCAGCGAGGACAACGTCCTCCGCGTCGCGCCGTTCGTCGGCAAGCCCGAGCGCCTCGACCGCTACTACGGGCGCGTGGCGCAGCTCTTCCCCGCCGTGCTCAACAAGGTCGCGAGCGCGTGTTACGAGTCCATCCTGCTCGACCTCTCGAACGTCCCGACGCAGGGGGATCGGCTGCCGAAGCTGCTCGTCAACGTGGCCGAGCAGGTGAAGGGCGTCGGCATGGAGATGTCGATCGTGGGTACGGGCGACATCCAGAAGCTGATCGCCT
>JBJMQK010000348.1:0-2831 GCA_045802735.1 Anaeromyxobacteraceae bacterium
CCGCTTGTACCGGTCGCCGAAGAGCGAGCGCAGCTCCCGGAACTCCTGCTGGTAGTGGACCGCGAGCCCGTGGAAGGTCGGGTCGTTGCGGGTGCGGTGGACCTCCTTGTCCGCGAGCTCGCAGAGCTTGTCGAGGCGCCGCGCGTAGCGGCTCATGAGCAGCTCGTCGCGCAGCATCGCGACGAGCGGCGGCGACATCGTGAGCGAGATCCGGAACGGGATCCCCTCGTCCGCGGCGCGGTCGAAGACCTTCAGCAGCGGCAGGTACGTCTCGCTGATCGCCTCGTAGAGCCAGTCCTCCTCGAGGAAGTCCTCGTACTCGGGGTGGCGTACGAACGGGAGGTGCGCGTGCAGGTGGAGCGAGAGGTAGCCCAGGACGTCGGTCGCCATCTAGCGCCCCTCCCCGTCCGTGCCTCCCCACGGCCCCATTCCGGAGGACGAGGGACGCACCCAGGGTGACGTCGGACGCCCGCCGATCCCGCCGGCGCTGCTGGCGCCGGCGCCCGCGCCCGCCGCGCCGAGGCCGCCGGCCGCGCTCTCGACGCCGCCGCCCGCGGAGGACTGGAAGCGCGACCAGTCGGAGAGGCGGGCGAGCTGGGCGCGCACGTCCTCCGGGAACGCGCCGCCGGGGCGCGCATCGCGGAGGAGCCGCTGCAAGGGCTCGCTCCAGAGGATGCGCATGAAGCGGTCGTCGATGACCGGCGACGGCCCGAGCGGCGGGAGCATCATCTCGTTCGAGCTCCGCGGCAGGAGCTTCGCGCGCCCGGCGCGGTCGACGACGTGGATCTCGGCGCGGTAGACGCCGCCGGGATCGAGGTCGTGGATGTAGTAGCTGCGCGACTCGAGGGCGAAGTCGACCTCGCGCACCTTGGTCCAGCCGCCGGACGCCTCGCGCGCGTAGATCCACAGCTGCGGGCGCCCGCCGTCGAGGCCGTCGAACGCGCCGCGCAGCGTCTCGGGCGCGTGGTCCCAGTAGAAGAAGAGCGTGGTCGGGTCGCGCGGGAGCGCGATGAGCGCGTCGTCGCCGTAGGTCCACGGGAGGTCGCCGAGGCGCTCGTCGTACGCCTCGGGCGACGGCGGCCCCTCTCCCTCGCGCGGGCCTTCGTCGAACGGCGCGTCGCCGGGCGCGTCCCCGGCGCGCTCGGTCTCGAGCGCGCTCTCCGTCAAGGCGTGCGGCGCGCTGCGCGCCGCCGCCTCGCCGGCGACGCGCGCCACGATGTACCCGGCCGGATCCGGCTCGCGCTCGCCGCGGAAGCGATCGCGCACGCGCTTCGCGCCCTGCCGCGCCGCGCCCGCGACGTCGCGCACCACGTTCGCCGCGTCGCGCGCGGCCTGGGCGGCCTGCCCCGCGGCCGACGAGGCGCGCGCGGCGACGGAGGGGCGCTCGGTCCCGGCCTGGCCCCCGCCCGCACCCACCGTCGCGCTCGCCTCGCGCTCCGCCCGGCGGCGCCGCGTCGCCTCGCGCGCCTTGCCGCGCACGTTCTCCACCGCCCGCTCGGTCGCCTTTGCGGTGCGTCCGGTCGCCTGCTTCACCCTCGTCGCGGCCTTCTCGGCGGCGCCGGCGACCTTCTTCTGCGCGGCCTGGAGCGCCTCGATGAGGTCGTTCTTGGTCTTCAGCTTGGAATGCCCCCGCCCGAGCGCCTTGCGAGCGAGGTCGCGAAGCGCCTGGACCGTCATGTTCTTGAGCTCGGCCATGGATGCTCTTCCTTGAAGCAGCCGCGCTGCGGAGCGTCAAGGGAATTGAAGGCGAGGTTCTAGCCGGGACGCGCGCGCCGGGAAGCCCAATTTTTCGCCTCGTTTCGAGCGGGGTAGGGACACTGCGCGTTTCTGCTAAGCTCCGAAAATCAGCCGCGGGGGCACGCTGGTGGACGAGCATCGCAGGGACGAGGGAGAGGAATGCGCGCTCTGCGGGGTCGCGCACGCTCCTGGTCCGTGTTCCACGCCCGGCCGGGTCTCCGACACCGTCGACCTGAGCGCCGCGATACCTCCCCCGGTAGCCGATCCCCTGGTGGGGGCGACCGTCGGCAGCTTCCGCGTCCAGCGGCTGCTCGGGCGCGGCGGGATGGGCTCCGTGTACCTCGCCGAGCACCCGATCATCGGGAGCAAGGTCGCGATCAAGTTCCTGCACGAGTCGATGTCGGCGAGCCCCGCCGCGGTCGGGCGGTTCTACGACGAAGCACGCGCCGTGAACCTCATCGGCCACGAGAACATCGTCGCCATCTACGACCTCGCGCTCCTCCCGCCCGCCCGGTACTACATCGTCATGGAGTACCTGGACGGAGAGCCGCTCTCGGCACTCCTCCGGAAGGGGCGCCTGGCCAGCTCGAAGGCGCTCGACCTCCTCGTGCAGCTCACGAGCGCGCTGCAGGCGGCGCACGACCACGGCGTCGTGCACCGCGATCTCAAGCCGGAGAACGTCTTCGTGCTCCGCCGCGGCGAGCGCGACTTCGTGAAGCTCGTGGACTTCGGGATCGCGAAGCTCGCCGACCGCACCTCCTCGGCGGGGCGCACGGCCGCGGGGTCCATCGTCGGCACGCCGGAGTACATGGCGCCGGAGCAGTGCGAGAACCGCCACATCGACCACCGCACCGACGTGTACGCGCTCGGCGTGATGGCGTACGAGCTCGCGACGGGACGCCTCCCGTTCACCGGCACGAGCATCCCGCGCATCCTGCTCGCGCAGCTCCGCGACGCGCCGCGGCCGCCGCGCGAGCTCGAGCCCGCCGTCCCGCCCGCGCTCGAGGCCGCCATCCTGACGGCGCTCGCGAAGCGTCCTGCGGAGCGCTTCGAGGACATGCGCAGCTTCGGCGCGGCGCTCGAGGCCGCGCGCG
>JBJMQK010000373.1:0-5396 GCA_045802735.1 Anaeromyxobacteraceae bacterium
TCGGGGCGCCGCGCCGTCACCTCGACCGCCGCGCCCGCCGAGAGGAGCGCCCACGCGCCGGCGCGCGCCGCGCCGCCGGCGCCGAGGAGGAGCGCCCGCGCGCCGGGCGCGACGCCCGCCGCCTGGAGGAGCGCGAGGCAGGCGGGGGCGTCGGTGTTCGAGCCCTCCCAGCCGTCGCCCGAGCGCCGCAGCGTGTTCGCGGCGCCGCACAGCGCCGCGACGGCGTCGAGCCGGCCGCACAGCTCGGCGGCGCGCTGCTTGTGCGGGACCGTGACGTTGAGGCCGCGGAACCCGAGAGCGTGCGCGCCGCGCAGCGCCTCGGCGAGCCGCTCCGGGACGACCGGCAGCGCGACGTACGCCGCGTCGAGGCCGAGCGCGCGGAAGGCCGCGTTGTGCATCGCCGGCGAGAGGCTGTGGCCGACCGGGTGGCCGACGACGCCGTAGAGGTGCGTGCGGCCGGAGATCATCCGCCGCGCCCCGGGGCGGAGGTCAGGCGATCGAGGATCGCGAAGAACGACGGGAAGCTCGTCGCGACGCAGGCGACGTCGTCGAGGTGCACCGCCTCGCCCTTGCGCGCCAGCACCTGCGCCACCGCCATGCTCATCGCGATGCGGTGGTCGAGGCGCGTCCGCACCGAGACGCCGGAGAGCGGCGTCGGTCCCTCGATGGCGCAGCCGTCGTCGAAGAGCTCGATCTTCGCGCCGGCGGCGGCGAGCGCCTCGCCCATCGAGGCGAGCCGGTCGGACTCCTTCACGCGCAGCTCCTTCGCGTCGCGGATGACGGTCCGGCCGCGCGCCTGGGTGGCCATCACCATCACCACCGGCAGCTCGTCGATGAGCCGCGGCACGAGCGCGCCGTCGATCGTCGTCGCGACGAGCGGCGCCGAGGACACGGTCACGTCGCCGCGTGGCTCGCCCTCGTCCACCCGGTTCGTGATGCGCACCCGCGCGCCCATCGCCTCGAGCACGTCGAGGAGGCCGGTGCGCGACGGGTTCAGGCCCACGTTCCGCGCCGTCACCTCGGAGCCCGGCGACGCCGCGGCGCCGCACAGGAAGAACGCCGCGGAGGAGATGTCGCCCGGGACCTCGATGGTGTGGCCGCCGCGCGGCCGCCCCGGCGAGATCGCCACCTCGAGCCCCTCGGTGCGGAGCGACACGCCCATCGCGCCGAGGAGGCGCTCGGTGTGGTCGCGCGAGAGGTGCGGCTCGGCGACGCGCGTCTCGCCGTCGGCGAAGAGGCCCGCGAGCAGGATCGCGCTCTTCACCTGCGCGCTCGCCACCTCGAGCACGTGGCGCGTCCCGCGCAGCGCCCCGCCCTTCACCACCACCGGCGGCACGCGGTCGCCGTCGCGGGCCGAGAACGTCGCGCCCATGCGGCGGAGCGGCTCGACGACGCGCCGGACCGGCCGCTTGCGCAGCGACGCGTCGCCGGTCAGCACCGACAGTCCGGGCACGGCCGCGAGCACGCCGCAGAGGAGGCGCAGGCTCGTCCCCGAGTTCCCGCAGTCGATGACGTCGGAGGGCTCGGACAGGCGATCGGGCGGCTCCACGACGACGAACGCGCCCTCGTCGCGGACCACGGCGCCGAGCGCCTCGACCGCGCGCCGCGTGGAGCGGACGTCCTCCGCCTCGAGCAGGCCGCGCACCTTCGAGGGCGAGGTGGCGAGCGCCGAGAAGAGCAGCGCCCGGTGCGAGACCGACTTGTCGCCGGGCACGTCGAACGCGCCGCGGAACGGGCCCGTGCGCTGGCAGATGACGTCGCCCTTCATGGTCGGCCTCCTTCGGGGAAGAGCGCCGTCCGAGCGGCGCGCGCCTCCTCCAGCGCCTCGCGCGCGGCCTCCGGCGAGGCGTCGATGGCGGAGAGCACGCGGGCGAGGTGCGACGAGAGCCGCTCGGCGGCGGCGGGGAGGCCGGCGTTCCGGCGCGCGACCTCGCCCTGGATGTCGAACGGGAACTGCGCGAGGCGCGTCATGTCCTTGAGGCCGGGCCCGGCGAGCTTCGCCGCGAGCGGCCCCGCCTCGCGCGCGGCGACGGCGAGCGCGCTCGCGAGGAGGTACGGCAGGTGCGAGACCATCGCGACCGCCGCGTCGTGCTCGGCGGCGCGGCAGCGCACGACCTCGGCGCCGAGCGCGGCGTGGAAAGCGGCGACCCGCTCCACCGCGTCCGGCGGCGCGTCGGTGCACACCGCCACGGTGCCGCCCTTCCAGCGGTCGGCGCGCGCGCCGGCGTAGCCGCCGTGGCCGCCGAACATCGGGTGCGCGCCGACGAAGTGGACGCCCGCGCGGACGTCCTCCGCCGCGCGCGCGACCACCCGCTCCTTGGCGCCGCCGACGTCGGTCAGCACCGCGCCGTCGGCGAGGAGGCGCGACACCGGGCCGAGGAGCGCCTCGAGCGCGGCGATCGGGGTGCAGAGCACGGTGAGATCGCAGCCCTGGAGCGCGGGCCCGGGGGCCTCGAGCGACACGTCGGCCACGCCGTCGGCGATCGCCAGGGCGCGCACGTCGTCGCGCGGCTCGACCGCGACGACCCGCACGGTCGGGTCGAGCGCCTTCGCCGCGCGCGCGAGCGACGCGCCCATGAGCCCGAGCCCGACGATGCCGAGCCGGCGTGGGAGCAGCGCGATCACTTGTGGAGGTCGGGGCGGAGCACCTTCGCTCCGCGGAGGTAGACGTGCTTCGCGTCGGCGGGCGAGCCGGAATCAACGTGGACGAGCACGCGCACGGCGCGCGGCAGGGAGCCCGGGACCGGGATCTCGCGCGAGCAGATCATCGGGACGCGATCCCACCCGCCCTTGACGCGGGCGGCGCGCGCGGGGAAGTCGGCGTCGAGGTCGTGGGAGACGGTGAAGATGGCCCAGACGATCTCGTCCTGCGTGAGGCCGTTCGCGTCGGCGAGCGCGCGGCACAGCTCCGCGACGCCCTCCTCCATCGCCTCGACGCTGTTGGCGTCGATCTGGGTTGCACCTCGGATGCCGCGCATGGAAGCGGGTGAGTATAGGAGCGGCGGCGCGCCGCGTCGAGGTTCGCGAGCGCGCGCCGGGCGGGCCCGGAGCGCGGCCGGCTCACTTCTCGCCGGCGGGAGCGACGCCGCCCGCGCCCCGGCCCGCGACCGGGAAGCCGCGCTCGCGCATGAGCGCGCCGACATCCGGGTCGCGGCCGCGGAAGGCGCGGTACGCCTCGGCCGGATCGCGGGTGTTGCCGAGCGCGAACACGTGGTCCTTGAGCCTCGTCGCGACGGCGGCGTCCCACGGCCCCCCGGCGGCGGTGAACGCCTCGTAGGCGTCGGACGAGAGCGTCTCCGCCCAGAGGTAGCTGTAGTAGCCCGCCGAGTAGCCGTCGTCGGCGAACACGTGGAGGAACTGCGTCGGGCGGTGCCGCATCACGATCTCCTTCGGCATGCCGAGCGCGGCGAGGGTCTCCTTCTCGAAGGCGCGCGCCTCCACTGGCCTCGCGCCGGCGAGGTGCATCTTCATGTCGACGAGGGCGGCGGAGAGGTACTCGACCGTCTTGAACCCCTGGTTGAACGTCTTCGCGCGCTCGAGGCCGCGCACGAGCTCGGCCGGGATGGGCTTCCCGGTGCGGTGGTGGACCGCGAAGCGGTTCAGGATCTCGGGCGTCGCGAGCCAGTGCTCGAGCAGCTGCGAGGGGAACTCGACGTAGTCCCGCGCGACGTTCGTCCCCGAGAGCGAGCGGTAGCGGACGTTCGACGCGAGCCCGTGCAGCGCGTGCCCGAACTCGTGGAACAGGGTCCGCGCGTCCTCCCAGGAGACGAGCACGGGCTCCTTCGGGCCGCCGCGGACGAAGTTCGCGTTGTTGGAGACGATCGTCGTGACGCCGATGAGCCCCTGCTGCTCGCGGTAGGCGTTCATCCACGCGCCGGAGCGCTTCCCGGGGCGCGCGTACGGGTCGAAGTACCAGAGCCCCACGTGCCGGCCGTCCCTGGCGGTCACCTCGTACACGGTGACGTCGGGGTGGTACACCGGCACCTTGCCCGCCGGCACCGGCGCGAAGCGGAACCCGAAGAGCTTCTCCGCGAGGAAGAACATCCCGTCGCGCAGCTTCTCGAGCTGGAGGTAGCCCTTCACCTCCTCGGCGTCGACGTCGTAGCGCGCCTTGCGGACCTTCTCGGCGTAGTAGCGGTAGTCCCAGGGCTCGATGGTGAGGCGCGGGCCCTTCCCGGCGGCGGCCTCGCGGTCGGCCACCGCCTGCATGTCGGCGACCTCCTCGCGCACGCGGGCCACGGCGGCCGGCCAGACCGACTCCATGAGCCCGAGCGCGTGCTCGGGCGTGCGCGCCATCTGGTCCTCGACGCGCCAGTGCGCGTGCGTCGGGTACCCGAGGAGCTTCGCCCGCTCGGCGCGCATCGCGAGGATCTCCGCGATCGTGGCCGCGTTGTCGTGCGCATCGCGGTGGTCGCCGCGCGCCGTGAACTCGCGCCAGACCTTCTCGCGCAGGTCGCGCCGCGCCGAGTACTCGAGGAACGGCTCGACGGCCGAGCGGGTGTTCTGGACCGCCCACTTGCCCGGCTTTCCGCGCGCCGTCGCGGCCGCCGCCGCCGCGGCGCGGGCCGCCTCGGGCAGGCCGGCGAGGTCGGCCTCGCCGTCGAGCAGGAGGAACCGCCCGTCCTCGTCGGCGAGCACGTTCTGGGCGAAGCGCGTGTGCAGCGAGGCGAGGCGCTGGTTCAGCTCGGCGAGCCGCTTCTTCGCCGCGCCGTCGAGCCGCGCGCCGGCGCGGACGAGCTGGGTGTGGACGTACCAGGCGAGCCGCGCCGCCTGGGGGTCGAGCCGGGCGCGCTCCGGCCCCTCGTACACCGCCGCGACGCGCCGGAAGAGCTTCTCGTTCTGGGCGATGCGATCCTGGTGCGCCGCGAGCCTGGGCCGGAGGTCGCGCTCGAGGGCCTGCACGGCGTCGTCCGCCAGGGTCGAGGTGTAGACCTCGAAGATCGTGCCGGCGCGCTCGAGGGCGCGGCCGGATCGCTCGAGCGCGACGAGCGTGTTCTCGAACGAGGGCGGCGCCGGGTCGTTCGCGATGCGCTCGACCTCGGCGAGGTGCTCCGCCATCGCGGCCTCGACCGCCGGCGCGAACTCCGCGACCTTCACGCGATCGAACGGCGGCACGCCGCCGTACGGCCCGGTCCAGGGCGCGAGGAGCGGGCTCGGGGTGGGAGGCGGGGCGCCTCCGGCCGAGGAGGGCGCGGCACAGAGCATGGCGGTCACGACTCCGGGGACGATCATGCTGGCGTCCTGCGGCGGCGCTGAACGACGGTTCGCGATTCGCGAACACTTCGTGTTCGCTGCTCGCGCCGTCGTTCCGCTCTATTGAAACGGGGCTGCGCCCCGCCCTGCTCGCCGGGTCCCGTGCGCCAGCGCGCGCGGCTTCGCCGCTCCCGCGCTGGCGC
>JBJMQK010000510.1:0-2813 GCA_045802735.1 Anaeromyxobacteraceae bacterium
CGTCGGGGTCCCTGAAGAACGAGGTGACGCGGACGAGCAGGTCCTCGGACAGCGCCTCCACCTCGGGCCGGCTCCCGCGCAGCAGGGCCGCGTACTGCTCGAGGCCGGTCACCTCGCGCAGCGCCATCCGCCGCGCGAGCCGCCGATCGAAGGACGCCGGCTTGTATTCGGTGAAGTCGAGGCCCACCGCGTTCCGGACCAGCGCGCGGATCTCCTCGCGGAGCGGCTCGCCGTCCGCTCCGCCGCCTGGCTCGGCGTCGGCTGGCGCGACGTAGGGGTGCCGGGAGAGCCGCACCAGCTCGCGGGCGATCTCGGGCAGGGTGAGCACGCGGTCGGCGACGCCGGCGGCGATCGCGCTCTGCGGCATCCCCGCGAACTTCGCGGTGCGCGGATCCTGGACGAGCGTGATGCCGTCGTGCTCCTGGACCGCGCGCAGGCCGTCGGTGCCGTCGGACGCCGTCCCGGAGAGCACGATGCCGATCGCACGGCGCGCCCGGTCCTCCGCCAGCGCGCGGAAGAACGAGTCGATGGGAAGGGCGGGGTGGCCGGACGCCGCCCGCCGCGGCGAGAGCTGCAACAGCGGGCCGCGGAGCGACAGCTCGGCGTTCGGCGGGATCACGTACACGCGGTCGGCGACGAGCCGCATCCCGTGCTCCACCTGCGCGACCGGCATGCGCGTGGCGCGCGACAGCACCTCGGGCAGCAGGCTCTCGTGATCCGGATCGAGATGCTGCACGAGCACGAACGCCATCCCCGTGTCCGTCGGCAGGCAACCCAGCAGCTCCGACACCGCCTCGACCCCGCCGGCGGAGGCGCCGATGCCGACCACCGGCACGAGCCCGTCGCCGTCGCGGTAGGCGGGCGTCGCCTGCCGGGGAGGCGTCGAGCGCGAGCGGGCGCGTGCGGGGCGCTTGCTCGGGCGCGCGCTCGCCGCCTTCTTCAGCCGGGGCGTCCCGCGCGTCATCCGTTCTCCCCGTGCCAGGCGCGCTCGTGCGAAGCTCCGGCGGCGCCGTCGGTCGGGAAGCGCGGGATGACGGCGGTGAAGGTCGTCCCGCGCTCCGCGCGCGAGTCGACGCTCACCATGCCGCCGTGCGCGTGCACGACCTCCTGGACGATGAAGAGCCCGAGCCCCATGCTGCCCGTCGTCCCGGCGTGAGCGCGGCTCGCGTCTCCCTGCCGGAAAGGCTCGAAGAGCGACGGCAGCAGAGCGGGAGGGATGGGCGGCCCGTCGTTGTGCACGTCGATCACGATCGCCGCTCCCTCACCCCGGACGCCGACCGTCACCGATCTGTCGGGCGAGCCGTGCTGGACGGCGTTGCCGAGCAGGTTCGCGAGGACCTGCAGGAGGCGGCCCCCGTCGGCAGTTATAGCGAGATCCCCCTCGAGGGACACCTCAAACGCCCGCCCGGGGTGCGCCGCCTCGGCCTCGGCCACGGCGCGCTGCGCGAGGCGTCCGGCGTCGACGCGATCGGTCGCGAGCGGGATCCCGCCCGCAAGCCGCGCCTGCGAGAAGTCGCGGAGCGTGTGGAGGATCTCGGTGATGCGGTCCACGCAGTTGAAGACCCGCCCCACCTTGCGCGCCTGCGCCTCCGTTGGCGTGAGGCCGGCGAAGAGCGTCTTCACCGTGAGCTGGATCGCGCTGAGCGGCGTCCGGAGGTCGTGCCCGACGACGGCGACGAACTCCTCCTGCAGCTTCCCCAGCCGGCGCGTCTCCAGCTCGGCCGCCTCGGCGGCGCGGCGCGCCGCGCGCTCGGACTCGGCGAGGCGCGCCCGCGACAGCGCCCGCCCGCACTGCTCGAGGACGCGCAGGAGGGGCACGCGCGCGTCGTCCTCGATGGGCGAGGCGAGCGTCACCGACAGCGTCCCGGAGAGGACGCCGTCGAGGCAGAGCGGGACGGCGAGCCAGCGCGCGACCCGCGGGGCGAACGCGCTCGCGAGGTCCGGGCCGGCGGCGCAGGCGCCCGGTTCGCGGACGAGCCAGAGCGGCCGCAGCGACCGGACGACCTCGGCGTGCGGCCCGCCGCCGTCGAGCCGGCCTGACGAGCCGGCCGCGTCGCCGGGCGCCCCGAACACCTGCGCGACCTCCAGCTCGTCGTCGGCCGTCCTCCTCGTCACGAGGCCCGCGTTCGCGCCGAAGAGCGCCGCCAGCCGCTCGAAGGCGACGCGCGCCACCTCCGGCTCCGACCGCGCCTCCGCGAGCGCCGCGACGAGGTCGTCCGCGAGCGTGAGCCGCGTGACGGTCGCCGTCGCGAGCCGCTCCGCCGCCTCGGCCTTCCGCCGGCTCTCCGCCTCGGCCTCGAACAGCATGGTGCGGTGCAGCGCGTGGACGGACTGCGTCGCGAGCGCGACGAGGAACGCCCGCTCCTGCGCATCGAATGACGTTGGCGCGGGGTAGTCGAGGCCGAAGACGCCGACGGTGACGCCGTCCATGACGAGCGGCACGGCCGCGGAGGACTCGGCCCAGACCGGAGCGCCGCTCGCCTCGGCCTCGGTGATCGGCAGGCGAGCCTCGCTCGCGACACGCCCCGCCTCGAGGTGGCGGCATCCGCCGCCCGCGGTCTGCACGAGCTTCAGGCCACCGTCGTCCTGGCGCCACGAAACCGATGCCGTGATTGCCCCGGTTGCGGCGAGCGCCGCCTGAGAGAGGGCGTCCGCGACCTCGCCCGGCGTCGCCGCGGCGCCGAGCGCCACCGTGAGCTCCTGGGCCGCCTTGAGCCGCGCGAACACGCGCTCGAGATCCTCCCTGAGCCGCACTGCGTCGAGCGCGCGGGCGCACTCGTCGGCGACGGCGGCGAGGTAGGCGCGCTCGCGCG
>JBJMQK010000511.1:0-4703 GCA_045802735.1 Anaeromyxobacteraceae bacterium
GCTCGGCGCGAGCGAGCGCGAGGAGCTGCGCCGCGAGGTGGCTCGTCGCCTGCGAGTGGTCGCGCAGCCGCTCGAGCGCGGCGCGGATCGCGGCCGGGTCCTCGAGGCGCAGCGCCGCGTCGGCCTCGGCGCGCAGCACCGCGAGCGGCGTCCGGAGCTGGTGCGACGCGTCGGCGACGAAGCGCCGCTGCGCCGCGATCGCGTCGCGGACGCGCGCCATGAGGTCGTTCGTGGCGCGCACGAGCGGGGCCACCTCGCGCGGCACCTCCTCGCCCACCGGCGTGAGGTCGTCCGGCGAGCGCCGCGCGACCTCGCGGCCGAGCGCGCGCAGCGGCCGCAGCCCGCGCGCCACGCCGAGCCAGACCACCGCCGCGGCGACCGCGATGAGCGCCACCTGCGCCGCGAGCGCCCCGCCGACGAGCGTCTGGGTCACGGCGCGGCGGCGCACGAGCGTCTCGGCCACCTGCACCAGCGAGACGATGTCCGCGTCCCCGGGCAGGCTCGCGTACAGGGCCGCGACGCGCACCGCGTCGCCGCGGTAGGACGCGTCGTAGTAGATCGGGGCGCCCGGCGCGGCGCGCGGCGCGGGCGGCAGGTCGTCGTAGCCGGTGAGGAACGTGTCGGCGCCCCCGGCGGCGCGGTAGGACACGCGGTAGAACACCCGCTCCTGCTCGCCGGTGTCGAGCATCTCGAGCGCGATCGGCGGGAGGTCCACCACCGGCTCGCCGGCGCCGAGCGTCACGTGCTCGGAGATCGCGAGCGCGGACCCGTGGAGCGCGCGGTCGTAGGCGAGGTCGATCGTGCCCTTCACCGTCGCCCAGGTGAGCACCGCGTCGACGATCCAGACCGCCGCGAGCGGCAGGAGCAGCCACCCCACGAGCTGGGCGCGCACCGAGCGCGTGCTCACGGGTTCTCCACGAGGTAGCCGAGGCCGCGCACCGTGCGGATGCGCAGGCCCGCCGGCTCCACCTTCTTGCGCAGGCGGTGAACGTAGATCTCGACCGCGGTGACGTTCGCCTCGGAGTCGAGGTCGAACAGCGCCTCGAAGAGCGCCTGCTTGGAGACGACCTGCCCGGCCCGGAGCAACAGCGCCTCGAGGAGGCCCATCTCGCGGCGGGTGAGCTCGAGCGGAGCGCCGTCGACCGTCGCCACCCGCCCGGCGGTGTCGAGCCGGAGCCGACCGTGCGCGAGGACCGCGTCGGACCCGCCCACGCCGCGCCGCACCAGCGCCGCCGCGCGCGCCTCCAGCTCCGCCAGCGCGAAGGGCTTCGCGAGGTAGTCGTCGGCGCCGACGTTGAGGCCCTCGACGCGGTCCTCGAGCGCCCCGCGCGCGGTGAGGACCAGCACCGGCACGCGCGACCGCCGCGCGCGCAGCTTCTTCAGCAGTGCGAGGCCGTCCATGTCGGGGAGCCCGCGGTCGAGCACCACGAGGTCGTAGGGCTGCGTCCGGAGCGCGGTGTCGGCGTCGTCGCCCTTCGCGACGGCGTCCACGGCGTAGCCGCGCGCGCGGAACGCGTCGGCGATGGTGCGCGAGAGCGCCGCGTTGTCTTCGACGAGCAGGATGCGCATGGCGTCTTCGCGGCACGCGAAGAGGCGTGCGGGCGAAAGCTCGCCGGGAGGGATATCCGGAGGGGCGCCGCGCGGCACGCGCGCGAAGGAGTCCATGGATGACTCACCCGAAGCGCGCCCTCGCCCTGTCCGCGGCGCTCCTCGCCGCCCGCGCCGGCGCGGCGGCCCCGCGCGAGCCCGCGCCCGCGCCGGAGGTCGTCGAGGCGGCGCGCCGGGAGGGCGTGGTCGTCGTGCACGCGACGACCGACAAGAGCTCCGCGGCGCCGCTCCTCGAAGGGTTCGCGGCGCTCCACCCCGAGCTGCGCGTCGAGTACGAGGAGATGAACACCGCCGTCCTGCACGAGCGCGCGCTCGCCGCCGCGCGCGGCGGGGGAGGCGTCGCGCGCGGCGCCGACGTCCTCTGGAGCTCGGCGATGGACCTGCAGATGAAGCTCGCGAACGACGGCTACGCGCTCCCCTACGCCAGCCCGGAGGCGCGCTTCATCCCGACCTGGGCGGTGTGGAAGGACGAGGCGTTCGGCACGACCTTCGAGCCGCTCGGCTTCGTCTACGACGCGCGGCGCCTCGCGGCGGGCGAGGTCCCCGCCTCCCACGCGCAGCTCGCGCGCGAGGTGCGCGCGAACCCGGAGCGCTGGCGCGGGAAGATCGCGACCTACGATCCCGCGAGGAGCGGTATCGGGTTCCTGGTCCTCACGCAGGACGAGCGGACCGACCGCGGCTTCGTCGAGGCGGCGCGCGCCTACGGCGACGCGGGGGTGAAGCTCCACGCCACGACCGCCGAGATGGTCCGCCGCGTCGCGGCGGGGGAGCTGCTCCTCGGCTTCGAGGCGATCGGCTCGTATGCGCTCCTCGCGCGGCGGAGCGACCCCGCCATCGGCATCGCGTACCCGCGCGACTACACGCTCGTCCTCTCGCGGATCGCGCTCATCCCCAAGTCCGCGCCGCACCCGAACGCCGCGCGGGTGTTCCTCGACTGGCTGCTCTCGGCGCGCGGCCAGGAGCTGCTCGCGCGCGCGTCGGTGTTCGCCATCCGGAGGGACGTCGAGGGCGAGGCGACCGCCGCGGCGCTCACCCGCTCGCTCGGACGGAGCCTGCGCCCCATCCCGGTGAGCCCTTCGCTCCTCCTCTACCTCGACCACGCCAAGCGGGCCGACTTCCTGCGGCGCTGGGAGGCCGCGGTGGCGCCGCGGACGAAAGGTCCGTGAAAGGCTCGTGTGGAGAATGGTGGGGGTTCGCTCACCACTCACGGAGGCCCGATGCTCACCCCCGCCGAACGCAGCAAGAAGATCCGCGCCGTCGTCCGCGTCGCCAGCGGCAACTTCCTCGAGATGTTCGACTTCATGGTCTACGGCTACTACGCCGCGGCCATCGCCCGCGCGTTCTTCCCCACGGGGAGCGAGTTCGCGTCGCTCATGCTGTCGCTCGCGACGTTCGGCGCCGGGTTCCTCATGCGTCCGCTCGGCGCGATCGTGCTCGGCGCGTACATCGACCACCACGGCCGGCGGAAGGGCCTCATGGTCACGCTCGCGCTCATGTCGGTGGGCACGCTCTCCATCGCCGTCGTCCCGGGGTACGCGACGATCGGCATCTTCGCCCCGCTGCTCGTGCTGCTCGGGCGGCTCCTGCAGGGGTTCTCGGCGGGCGTCGAGCTGGGCGGCGTCTCCGTCTACCTCGCCGAGATCGCGACGCCGGGGCGGAAGGGCTTCTACACGAGCTGGCAGTCGGGCAGCCAGCAGGTGGCGGTCGTCGTCGCCGCGCTGCTCGGCGTGGGGCTCAACCGGGTGCTCAACCCGGCGCAGATGAGCGTCTGGGGCTGGCGCATCCCGCTGCTCCTCGGCTGCGCGATCATCCCGTTCCTCTTCGTCATCCGCCGCTCGCTCCAGGAGACGGAGGAGTTCCAGGCGCGCCGCCACCACCCGTCGCCGCGCGAGATCTTCCGCGCCACGATGGCGAACTGGCGGCTCGTGCTCGCCGGCGTGGCGCTCGTCACGATGACGACGGTGTCCTTCTACACGATCACCGCCTACACCCCGACCTTCGGCCAGACCGTGCTGAAGCTCACCGCGGGTGACAGCCTCGTCGTGACCCTCTGCGTGGGCCTCTCGAACCTCTTCTGGCTGCCGGTGATGGGCGCGCTCTCGGACCGCATCGGCCGCCGCCCGGTCATCGTCGCCGGCTGGGCCCTCTACGCCGTCACCTACCTGGCGTTCGGCTGGGCCACGCAGGCGTGGCAGGTGTGGGCGCTTCTCGTCCTCTACGGCGTCTACTACGCGCTCGCCGAGGGGCCGCAGCGCGCGGTGGTGGCCGACCTGGCGCCGGCCTGGGCGCGCGGCTCCGCCTTCGGCTGGTACAACGCCGTCGTCGGCCTGGTGGCGCTGCCGGCGTCGCTCGGCTTCGGCGCGCTCGCCGATCGCTTCGGCGCGCGGGTGCCGTTCACGGTTTCGGCGCTGCTGGCGGCGCTGGCGAGCCTGTGGCTGGCGCTCTTGGTGCAGCGGCCGCGCTCGGCGTAGGCGCCGTCGCCGTCTCGCCGGCCTCGATGGCCGGCAGCTCGTCCATGCGCGGCATCACCTGGATCTCGATGCGCCGGTTGCGCGCCCGCGATTCGGCGCTGCCGTTGTCGTCGACCCCGTCGAACTCGGAGTAGCCGGCCGCCGCCAGGTGGCGCGGATCGATGCCCTCCGCCTGGAGGAAGCGCACCACCGTCACCGCTCGCGCCGTCGACAGGTCCCAATTGGACACGAAGGGCGAGCTCTTGATGGGCCGATTGTCGGTATGCCCGGCGACGAGGAAGTCGCGATCGGCGATCTCCTTGAGCGCCTGCGCCACCTGACGCAGCGCCTGCTGCCCGCCGCTCTTCAAGGTCGCCTGCCCGGGATCGAACAAGATCTCGTCGCCGAGCTTGACCAGCATCTTGCCCTTGCGCACCTCGACCTGCAGCGTGCCCGCCCCGATCGCCTCCTTCAGCCGTGTCAGGAGCGTGCGATAGAGCTCGGAGCGCTGCTCCGACTGCGCGTGCGCCCGCCGCAGCGCCTCCATCTCGCGCTCGGTCGCCGACAGATTGCGCGTCAGGCTGCGGGCGTCGCCCTCGAGCTTGGTGATCTCCTCGTCGCGCTTTTCCAGATCGTGGGTCTTGT
>JBJMQK010000512.1:0-2603 GCA_045802735.1 Anaeromyxobacteraceae bacterium
TTCGCCAGCTCGAGCGACTTCACGTGGATCTTGCCGGCCTTCTCGTCGCCGGTCACGTTGACGCGGATGTGATCCTTCTGGTCGGTCTTCTTGAGTGCCGCGGCGGCTTGCTTGTTCCCGGCTGCATCGAGCTGCATCCACTTGCCGTCCTGCGTCACGATGCCGAGGCCGTTCTTCGCGCACTTCTCCGCGCAGGCCTTCGGATGATCGTCGACGTGCCCCGCGAACTTCGCGGCGCAGGCCTTGTCGGCGAGCGAGACGTTCTCCCAGGTCTCCGCGAGCGCGGCGAACGGCAGCGACATCCCGACGACGATCAGCGCTGACACGAGCTTCTTCATTGAGTGTCCTCCACGTCTGTGCGGGCAGGCGGCGGTGCCGGCCCGTGCTCCTCGGCCCATCTGGCGTGCAGACGACGAGCCTCTGGCGTCCGCATGAGATGTCGAGGGGCGACGCTTCGTAACCGCAAAGATTCAGGCGTGCCCCCATCCGAGCCGGGGCTTCATCGACTCGGCTCGAAAGCGGGGTACTGCGGCAGCCCATCGAGGATGTCGAACCACTCGGCCTTCGACGCGACGTGGATGTGAGCCGTGGGTCTCGCCGCGACCGTGGTGTCGAGGGTACCGATCCGCAGCCGGATCACGCCGGGGTGCGTCTCTCGCTTGCTGAACATCGGGGAGCCGCAGTTCGAGCAGAAACAGCGCCATTTCCCGGGTGACGAGGCGTACGCGCGCAGCGTCTCTTCACCCTGCGTGATGCGGAACCTCGCCGCCTCGACGGGGGCGTTGGTCGCGAAGGCCGTCCCCTGTGCCTTCCGGCACATCGAGCAGTGGCAGCAGACGATCGGGCCGAGGTCTCCATCGACCTCGTAGCGGATCATCCCGCAGAGGCATCCACCATGGAGCATGAACGCACCTCCGGGGCCGTGACGCGGGCTGGAGATAGCCGCAGCTCGATACGGCGGCGAGCGCCAATCGCTGGTGGATCCAAGACCGGCTCGCTGCCTCGTGCCCCTACGGCAGTCGTGGGCAGGACCCCGGCAACCTTGGGGTCCAAGTAGCTGAAGCAGTGAAGGAAATGCCGGAGCCGCTCTGTAAGCCGAGTTCTGTCCCGCCCCTCTCGCGAGCGGCGGCGGCGAACATTCCTCTCGGACGCGCGTTGCCGCGCGTCTCCAGCGAGCAGTACCCGGAGGCTCCGGCCGGGCCGGCCTTCGATCCGTGCGCTCGCGCGCCCGGGTCACGCCCTCGCGGGCGATGCCTCCCTATTCGCTCTTGCACCGGGTGTGGTTTGCCGTGCCGCGCCGGTTACCCGGCGCGCGGTGCGCTCTTACCGCACCGTTTCACCCTTGCCACGCGCGCCCCCCGGCGCGCTCACGCGCGCCGGTTCGACTGCCGCGCCGTTCGGCGGTTTGTTCTCTGTTGCACTGTCCTGCGGGTCACCCCGACCGGCCGTTGACCGGCACCCTGCCCTGTGGTGCTCGGACTTTCCTCGGCGGCCCCTGCCCTGCAGACCGACGCGTTCGCCCGAGCGGCTCCGGCGCGGATGATGTAGCACCCGGCGCCGGGCACCGCAAACGGCAGACGCTACAACCTCTCGTCGATGGCCCGGTTGCTCATCTCGTCCGCCGCGGCGTTCTCCTCGCGCGGGATGTGCGCGACGTGCACGTCGGGGAAAAGGGCGAGCAGCGCCTTCGCCTCGTCGTGGAGGGGGCGCAGGTGGTCGGCCTTCACGGCGTAGTCGCCGGCGAGCTGCTTCACGATGAGCTCGGAGTCGGAGAAGACGTCGAGCTCCTTGATGCCCATCGCCTTCGCGCGCTTGAGCCCCAGGATGAGCCCGGTGTACTCGGCGACGTTGTTCGTCGACTCGCCGAGGAACTTGCCGAGCTTCGCGACGATGTGCCCCGCGGCGCTCACGATGACCGCGCCCGCGCCGGCCGGCCCGGGGTTCCCCCGCGCCGCGCCGTCGGTGAAGAGCCGCGTCCGCGGCGGCCGCTCCACGACCTTCGCCACCGCCTCGGCGCGCTCGCGCTCGGCGTCGACCGCGCGCTGCTTCTTCTTCGCCTCGCGCTCGGCCTTCGATTCGTTCATCGCCGCGTCGAGCTCCTCGGCGGAGCTCCGCGCCGCGCGCTCGACCTCGCTGCCCTTGCGCACCTTGAGCCCGCCCGGCTTCGGGCGCGCCCCGCCGCTCTCCTTCTCGGCCTTGTCCGCCTCGTCCACCCGGTCGGCGGCGGCGTTGATGAGCTTGCCGAGCGCGTCGCGGTCGTGCCCGGCGTAGCGCTTCAGCGTGCGCGGCAGCTCCTCGTTCGCGGCGATGAAGCGCAGCAGGTCGGCGAGGACGGACACGGGCGCGCTAGGCGGTCGTCGGCGTGGAGGGGTTCAGGGCCTCCGCCGAGTAGATGATGCGCTGGCAGTTCGGACAGGTCTCGACCGAGTCGGTGCGCTGCAGCACGATCGAGAGCTGCGGCGGGATGTTGCGATTGCAGCCGCGGCAGGTGGACCCGACGACCGCCGCGACGGCGATGCCGGCACGCCGCCGCTTGATGTTCTCGTAGCGGGCGAGCAGCGCCGGCTCGACCTTCTTGGCGGCCTCGTCGCGGCGCGCCTGCA
>JBJMQK010000498.1:0-3036 GCA_045802735.1 Anaeromyxobacteraceae bacterium
TCGAGCCGGCCGGGTCGATTCGAGCTGGAGGTCCAGGTCGGGTTTCCGGGCCGGGTCGCGAGGTCGTTCTCGGGTTCGCAGAGGGAGCGGAACGGCGGCAGCCCTCGGGAGAAGCGCTCCGTCGGGTCGAAGGTTCTCTCCGCGCCGGGCAGCGGCAGTCTTGCGCACCACGCTGGCCCGCGCCGCCACGAGCTCGTCCGCCTCTCGGTTCACCGCACGCGCACGGCGACACCCTTCGACTCCGGTCCGGTTCGCCGCACTCCGCTCGCGAGCGGCGGGCAACGAGGCCACACGCTCCCCGCCTCACCCCTCGCGGAACACCGCGATCGCCCGCTCGGACCCCGACCGCGGCAGCACGAAGCGATCGAGCCGGTCCAGCACGAGGCCGTGGCTCCCGGCCGCCGCCCGCAGCCCCGCCTCGTCCGCGTCGCGCCCCAGCATCGCGAAGAGCCGCCCCCCGGGTGCCAGGTACGCCCGCCCGAGCGGCAGCCAGCGGGCGGGGTCCGCGAACGCGCGGCTCACGACCGCCTCGGCGCGCGGGAGCCCCTCGGCGTCCGGAGCACCCCCGGCGCGCACGGCCCGCGCCCGCACCGGCAGGTCGAGCTCGGCCGCCGCCGCCTTCACGAAGGCGACCTTCTTCCCCACCGTGTCGCAGCAGAAGACGTCGAGGTCGCGCCGCGCGCAAGCGAGCGCCACGCCCGGGAGTCCCGCGCCGCTGCCGACGTCGAGGACCGTCCGGGCGCCGCCCAGCGTCCGGAGCAGCGCGAGGCTGTCGACGAGGTGCTTCTCCGCGATCGCCTCGGGCGCCGTGATCGACGTGAGGTTCACCTTCGCGTTCCAGCGCAGGAGCCGCTCGGTGTACGCGCCGAGCAGCTCGCGGCCGCGCGCGTCGACCTCGAGGCCGAGCGCGGCGAGCCCGCCGTCGAGGGCCTCGTGGAAGGATGCGGGCAGCGCCACGGCAGCCGCGTCCTCTTACGGCCCGCGACCGCGCCGGAGCGCCGCGTCGACCGCCGCCCCGTTCGCCGCGAGGTACGCGTCGACCTCGGCCGCCTCGAGCCCGAGGTCCGTCAGCACGCCCGCGTAGACGCTCTCGAGCGCGCCGCCCGGATCCGGCGGCCCGGCGAGGATCGACCGGCGCAGCACCGCCGCGGAGAAGAGGCGCTCCTCGCGCGTCCTCGGCGCCGCCACGCCCGGCCTCACCCGCGCGGCGCGCCGGAGCCGCCGGCGCCGTCCGGCACGATGAGCAGCGTGCGGAAGAGGCCCTCGCCCTCGCTGCGCGTCGAGACGCCCTCGACGTCCACCAGCGCGAGGTGGATCTGTCGCCGCTCCCGCGCGGTGATCGGCGCGATCGCGAGGACCTTCCCCATCCGCTTCGCGCTCGCGGCGAGGCGCTCCGCCATCGCGCGCACCGCAGGATCCGCGGCCTCCTTGAAGCCGCCGATCTCGAGGTTCACCCACTTGCGCCCCTCGGCCCGGGGGTTCGCCACGCGGTTCGCGAGGTACTGCACCGCCTCCACGAGCACCGAGCCGAGCTCGACCTCGTTCCCCTCCTGCGGCGTGAGGGAGACGGCGATGGCCTCGGGCGACTCCTGCACGGCGACCGCCACCTTCGCGCCGAGCCGCTCGAACAACCCCTCGCAGAACTCGCGCGCGGCCTTCACCTTCTCGGGCGCCTCGCGCGGCGGCGGCGCTCCGTGTTCGCGATCGTCGTTCATGGCGGGCTCCCGTGCCTCAGGCCTTCGCCGGCACCGGCGTGGCGCTTCGCTTCATGAGCCACTGCTGCTGCGCGATCGACAGCACGTTGTTCACGAGGATGTAGAGCGTGAGGCCCGAGGGCAGCTTCAGCATCATGAGCGTGAAGAGCGCGGGCATGAAGTAGAGCAGCATCTTCGCCTGGGCGTTGTCCGCGGGCTGCGGCGAGAGCTTCTGCGTCGCGAACATCGACGCGCCCATGAGGATCGGCAGGACGTAGTAGGGGTCGAGCTGCGTCAGGTCCTTCAGCCACAGGAACGGCTCGCGGTACAGCTCGACCGAGGTCTGAAGCGTCGCGTAGAGCGCGAACCAGATCGGCAGCTGGATGAGCATCGGGAGGCAGCCGCCGAGCGGGTTCACCTTGTGCTGCTGGTAGAGCTGCATCACGGCCTGGTTCAGCTTCTCCTTGTCCGCGCCGTGCTTCGCCTTGAGCTTCTCGATCTCCGGCTGGAGCTTCCGCATCTCGTTCATCGACTGCATCGACTTCGCCGTGAGCGGGTAGAGCAGGGCCTTCACGCAGAAGGTGAGGAGGATGATGGCGAGGCCCCAGTTCCGCACCACGCCCTCGAGCGCGCGCATCACCCACAGGAGGATGCGGGCGAAGAACGAGAACAGGTTCGTCACCGCGCCGTAGTCGACCGCCGTCTCGAGGTCGCGCCCGTAGCTGCGCAGGAGGTCGAGCTGCTTCGGGCCCTTGTAGATCTTGAACGCGCGGTCGAGCTGCCCCTCGAGCGGGATCCGCAGCGCGGCACCCGACATCCCGGCGCCCGGGCCGCGGAAGAAGACGCACTCGCCGGCCTCCGGCGTCGGCAGCACCGCCGAGACGAAGTAGTGCTGGTCGAGCCCGATCCACGCCGGCGCGCCGGTCACCACCTCGCGCGGCTCCTTGCCGCCGTAGCGGGCCGTCTTCCCCGCCGCGCGGCAGAGCGGCGTCATCGTCTCGACGACCGCGCCGCCGGAGAAGAAGCCCGGCTTCGGCGCGTCGGGCGGGACGAAGCCGGAGACGAGCAGCGCGAGCTCGCCCTTCCGCTCCGCCCGCGCGTGCAGGTCGAGGCCGACCTCGTACGGACGCTCCGTCAGGAAGAAGCGCTTGCGTACCTGCGCCGTGCCGACGGTCCCCTCGAACGTGACGCTGCGCGCGTCCTTCTCCGCGATGCGGAAGCTCGCCCGCGCCGCGGGGTCGCCGGCGAGGTCCCCTGTGCCGCCGCGCTCCGGCGAGGCCACGACCGAGTAGGGGTACGCCTCCCCGGCCGACACGTGGACGAGGTCCACGGGCTCGGTGCG
>JBJMQK010000591.1:0-16556 GCA_045802735.1 Anaeromyxobacteraceae bacterium
GAGGGCTCTCGGAGCGCCCGGAGGCGATCGCGGCGGTCCACGCCGCGCACCGCGCCGCGGGCGCACAGGTGCTCCTCACCTGCACGTTCAGCCTCGCCTCCCCGCGCCTCGCCGCGGAGGTCCCGGGCGTCTCCGCGATCGCGATGGCCCGCGCCGCCGTGTCGCTCGCGCGCGGTGCCGGTGGTGGCGCGCGCGTCGCAGGCGCGTTCGGGCCGGCGTGGGGCGGCGCGCCGGGCGCGGACCTCGAACGCGCCCTCGCCACGGCGGGACGGGCGCTCGCCGACGCCGGCGCCGATCTCCTCTGGATCGAGTCGCAGCGCACCTGGCCCGAGGCGTCCCTCGCCGCGGCGGCGGCGCGCGGGACGGGGCTCCCCTTCGCGCTCACCTTCACCTTCCGGCCGGAGCGAGGCGCGCTCGTCGACGCCGAGGGCGTCGCGGCGGAGGAGTGCCTCGCGCTCGCCGCGGAGGCCGGCGCGCTCGCGGTCGGCTCGAACTGCGATCTCCCGGGCACGCCCGTCGCGGCGCTGCTCGCCCGGGCCTCGCGCCGCGTCGCGGTGCCGCTCGTCGCGAAGCCGTCGGCGGGGCTCCCGGGCGCCGTCGTCGCGCCGGAGGCGTTCGCGGCGTGGGCGGCGGAGCTCTCGCGGGCGGGCGCGGCGTTCGTGGGAGGCTGCTGCGGCGCGGGGTCCGAGCACCTCGCGGCGGCGGCGCGCGCGCTCGGCGCCACCGCCTGACCGCGCTCAGGCGCCGCGCGGGTACGAGCCGAGGAGGTGCAGCGCGTGGACGCGCTCGAGCACGCCCGCGAGCGCCTCGGCGCCGCGCGGATCGGAGCGGTGACCCTCGAAGTCGATGAAGAAGATGTAGTGCCCGAGGGCCTGCCGGTTCGGGCGGCTCTCGATCTTCGAGAGGTTGATCTGCCGTCGCGCGAACTCGCCCATCACGTCGTAGAGGCCGCCGGGGCGATCGCGGTCGAGCGTGAAGGCGATGCTGGTGCGGTCCTTCCCCGTCGCCTTCTCGTCCTCGCGCGACACGAGCACGAAGCGCGTGGTGTTGCCCTCGCCGTCCTGGATTCCCTCGGCGAGGAGCTCTAGCCCGTACCGCTCCGCGGCGGCGCGCGAGCCGACCGCCGCGGTGCCGTCCCGCCCCGCCGCCTGGCGCGCGGCGTCGGCGGTGGAGAGCGCCGGCTCGAGCGGCACGCCCGGGAGCCGCGCCCGCAGCCAGGCGCCGCACTGCGCGAGCGCGATGGGGATCGAGAGCACCCGCTGCACGCCGTCGAGCGCGACGCCCGGGCGCGCGAGGAGGTTCTGCCGGACCGGCAACAGCACCTCGCGCCGGATGCGGAGACCGGGGCGGTGGACGAGCAGGTCGAGCGTCGCCGGGATGCTGCCCTCGAGCGAGTTCTCGATGGGGAGGAGGCTCGCGTCCACCTCGCCCTTCGCGACCGCCTCGAACGCGTCGGGGATGGTCGGATAGTCGCGGCGCTCGGCGCCCGCGGCGAGATCGCAGCGCGCGAGCGCCTCTTCGCTGAATGTCCCCGGCGGGCCGAGGTAGCCGACGCGCATCGCGACGTTCTAGCAAACGGCGGGGCGCGTGGCGACCGCCGCGTCACCTTCAGGAGATGCCCGAAAGGAAAAGGCCGGAACCCCAGCTTCCGCTGAGATGACCGGCCTTCTGGAAATGGGCGCTGCTGGTTTCGAACCAGCGACCCCCGCCGTGTGAAGGCGGTGCTCTACCGCTGAGCTAAGCGCCCGGCTGAAACGGGGGCGGAGTATGCCGTCGGGTCAGGGGGGTGTCAACGTCGGGATTCGCCGTCGCGCGGCGCTGCGCCGGAGCCGTCGCGGTCCGCCGCCTCGAGCCGCTCCCCGAGCTCGCGCGTCTTGCGCTTGAGGCGCGCCACCTGCTTCCGCAGCTCGGCGTAGTCGGGCTTCGCGGCGAGCCCGGCCGCGTGGAGCGCGCGCTCCTGCACCGACTCGAACGCGTGCAGCCCGCGCTGCGCCACGCCCACGGCGCGCGCGAGCGCCTCCTGGCCGCGCGGGTCCGACAGCACGGCGCCGGCGGCGCGCCCCACCACCTTCACCCCGGTCTCGAAGAACGCGCCCGCGATCCCTTTCACCCGTGACCTCCCCGCTCGTCGGCGAACTCCGTCGGCACGCACGCGAGCGCGCCGTCGAGGATAGAGCGGTGGTGCGCGCGGCGCACGAGCTCCTGGAGATCGCCCTCGACGCGCACGCGCCCGGAGAGCGCCGCCCTCACCGGATCGTCGCCGCCGCGGAGCAGCGCCTTCCACACGCGGTACGGCGCGCGCATGACGTACGCCGGCTCGAGCTCCCAGATCTCGTCGGCGTCGGGGAGGATCCGGACCGCCGCGATGCGCCCGCCCTCGTGCCGCCCGTAGGCCGCGAAGGCCGCCGCCAGGGCCGGGGGGTCGGCCTCGACCACGGCGGCGACGTCGGCGCCGAGCCCGGCGAGCGCCCGCGGCAGCGCCGGATCGCGGTTCAGCGCCGCGGCGAGCGCCGCGAGCCACGCGTCGGACGGGAAGATCACGCCCTAGCTCCTGCGCAGCCACCCGAACAGCCCGCCGCGCCGCTCGGCGCCCGGCGGACCGCCGGCGCGACGCAGCGCCGCCTCGGCCATCCCGCGCCGCAGCGCCTCGGGCGTGTCGCGCGTCGCGAACCCGACCTCGCGCATCCCCTGCTCCGGGTCGTCGAAGGTCACCTTGAGCAGGCACTCCTCGTCGAGCTTGAAGTCGATGCGGCGGCCGGTGGCGGCGGCGGGCAGGCGGATCGACCCGAGGAACTCGTCGTCCACGATGTCGTCGGAGTCGCCCTGGAAGATGTCGAGCTCGATCGGCTGCCCGGGCTCCTTCGGCGGCGGCAGCCGGAAGCTCCGCGAGCAGGGGATGGCGTTGTTCTTCTCGAGGACGCGCCGGAAGCGGTTCGCGGTGGTGGCGACGCCGATCGGCATCGAGAGCACGTCGACGAGCGTCACCGAGTCGATCTGGTCGAGCGAGTCGCCGAGGAGCGCCGCGCCGAGCGCCACGCACTCGTCGGGGTGGACGCCCTTCCGCGGTGGCCGCCCGAAGTGCTCGCGGATCATCTCCTGGACGAGCGGCATGCGCGACTGGCCGCCGACGAGGATCACCTCGTCGATGTCCCGCGGCGAGAGCCCCTTCTCCCCGAGCACCTGGTCGCAGATCTCGAACGTGCGCGCCACGAGGTCGCCGGTCAGATCGTCGAGCTGCGCGCGCGAGAGCGGGACGCGGAGGTCGAGCGGCCGGCCCTTCTTCTCCTCGATGTAGGGCAGCTCCATCGACGCGTGCGGCACGAGCGTGAGGTCGATCTTCGCCGACTCCGCCGCGTTCTTGATGCGCTGCATCGCGATGGGCGAGCCGGCGAGGTCGATCTTCTGCTCGCGCCAGAACGCCTCGAGCGCGAAGTCGATGATGCGGTTGTCGAAGTCCACCCCGCCGAGGAACGTGTCGCCGCCGGTCGCCAGCACCTCGAACACGTTCTGCGAGAGCTGCAGCACCGACACGTCGAACGTGCCGCCGCCGAGGTCGTAGACGAGGATCTTCTGGTCGAGGCCGCGGTTGAAGCCGTAGGCGAGCGCCGCCGCCGTCGGCTCGTTCACGATGCGCTTCACCTCGAACCCGGCGAGGCGCCCCGCCTCCTTCACCGCCTGCCGCTGGTTGTCGTTGTAGTAGGCCGGGACCGAGATGACGGCCTCGCGCATCTCGCGGCCGAGGAACGCCTCCGCGATCTTCTTCACGTGGCCGAGGACGAGCGAGGAGACCTGCGGCAGCGTCCGCACCTCGCCGCCGAGGCTCACCGCCGCCTCGCCGGCGGGCCCCTCCACGATGTCGTAGCTGTAGTAGCTGCGCAGCTCCTGCACGACCTTCGAGTTGAACTTGCGCCCGATGAGCCGCTTCACACCGTAGATGGTGTTCCGCGGGTTCGTGACCATCTGGTCCTTCGCCACGCCGCCGACGAGGTAGTCGCCGCGCTCCGAGAGCGCGACGACGCTCGGCAGGACGAGGCTCCCCTTGTCGGTCGGCACGACGCGCGGGATCCGGTTGCGCACGTGGGCGACGCAGGTGTTGGTCGTGCCGAGGTCGATGCCGAGGATGGACTTCTCGCGGGTGGGCGAGCCGGGCATGCGGCCCGTTTTATCACACTCCCCGGCGACGCCCGTCGGGTGTTCCTGTCGAGCGCCTACACGCGCGCATGAAGAAGGCCAGGGCGTACCTCCCGGCGACCCGCCCCAGGGCACAGGGCACGGCCTAGAACGGCACGTCGCCGTCGCCCGGCTCGGCGTCGGGCGCGGGCGCCAGTGCGCGCGCGGGCTCCGGCGCCTTCCCGAACAGCGCCGGGATGACGAGCGCGCCCGCCGGCGCGGGCCCGGGGAGCGCGGCGGGCTCGTTCGCGGCGGGGAGCAAGGCCGAACCGGGATCGTCGAGCTGCCACCGCTCGTACAGCGCCGGGTCGCCAGGCAGCTCCTCGACGAAGCGCGACGCCTTCAGCACCACGCGCTCGCGGTCGCGCGGCGCGGCCATGATCGGGAAGCAGAGGTACAGCTCGTCCTTCGCGCGGGTGCAGGCGACGTAGAAGAGCCGGCGCTCCTCCTCCTCGCCGTCGCGGTCGCGCAGCGCCTGCGCGCTCGGGAACCGCCCGTCCGCGAGCCAGACGAGGAACACCGCGCGCCACTCGAGCCCCTTCGCCTGGTGCACCGACGAGAGCACCATCTTCTCGTCGGGCTCGCCGCCCTCGGAGACGGTCTCCGCCGAGAGCTCGGAGAGGAGCGCCACCTCCGCGAGGAAGCGCTCCGCGTCCTCGTAGCCGCGCGCGTACTCCGCGAGCTGACGGATGTCCTCGAGGCGCGACTCGGCGTTCAGGAACTCGGCCTTGAGGTAGTCCTCGTAGCCTCCGGCGAGGACGAGCTCGATCCCCTCGCCGGGCAGGTCGCGCGTCGGCGGCCGGGCGAGCTTCTTCAGGAGCTCGGCCAGGCGGCGATACCCGGCGCGCCCCTTCGGCGGGACCTGACCGCAGACGTCGGGCGCGAGCAGCTCGTCGACGCCACCCTCCCCGCCCCGCCGCCGCGCCGCGAGCGCGTTCCAGATCCCATCGGCGGTGGCGCTGCCGATGCCGGGGGCGAGCCGCAGCGCCCGCTTCAGCGCCAGCTCGTCGCCGGGGTTCTGCGCGAAGCGCAGGTGGGCGAGGACGTCCTTGATGTGCGCCGCCTCGAAGAAGCGGACGCCGGAGCGCACGACGAAGGGGATGCCGCGCCGCGCCAGCTCGAACTGGATCTCCATCGCGTGGTGATGCGCGCGGTAGAGCACGGCGATCTCGGGGAGCGGGATGCCCTCGTCGCGCAGCTCGAGCACGCGCTGGGCGACGAACGCCGCCTGCTGGTTCACGTCGCGGCAGGGCACGAGCGCCGGGAGCGCGCCCTCGGCGCGGACGCTCGAGAGCTCCTTCTCGAACGCCTTCACGTTGTACGAGATGGAGACGTTCGCGAGCTCCAGGATCTGCGGCGTCGAGCGGTAGTTCACGGTGAGGTCGAAGCGCTGCGCGTCGGGGTAGCGCTCGCCGAAGCCGTGGATGTTCGCGAAGTGTGCGCCGCGGAAGCCGTAGATGCACTGCGCGTCATCGCCGACGACGCAGAGGTTCCGGTGCGCGCTCGCCACGAGGTCGACGACGTCGCCCTGGAGCTTGTTCGTGTCCTGGTACTCGTCGACGAGCACGTGCCGGAACCGGGCGGCGAGGCTCCGCCGCACCTCCTCGTGCTCTGCGAGGAGCACCTTCCAGTTCATGAGGAGGTCGTCGAAGTCCATCGCGTTCATCGCGTGCTTCCGCTCGGCGAAGCGGCGCGCGACGCGCAGGATCTCGTCGGCGAGCGGCAGGAACTGCGGGCGGCGATCGGCGACGACCTCGGCGAGCGGCGTCTGCGTGTTCACCGCCATCGAGACGAGGTCGATGAGCACGTCGGCCTTGGGGAACCGCCGCTGGCCGACCGCGAGGCCGCAGTCGGCGATCGCCGCGCTCATGACGTCGCGCCCGTCCTCTCGGTCGAGGATGGAGTAACCCTTCGCGTACCCGAGCACCGGCGCGTGCTCGCGCAGCACCCGGTGCGCCACGTGATGGAACGTGCCGCCCCACAGCTCGCGCGTGTCGACGCGCGCCACCTCCTCGACGCGGCGGAGCATCTCCTTCGAGGCCTTGTTCGTGAACGTGAGGAGCAGGATGGCGTCGGGCGAGGTGCCCTCGTGCAGGAGGCGCGCGACGCGCCAGGTGAGGGTGCGCGTCTTCCCGGAGCCGGCGCCCGCGATGACGAGGATCGGCCCGTCGCCCGCCTCGACCACCGCCTGCTGCTCGCCGTTGAGCAGCCCCGCGTAGTTGAGGGTCGCCTTCGCACGGGCGGTCGGCTTGAGCTCGTAGCGGCGGGCCATGGGCGCGCGCGAGCGTAGCAGCCGGGTCTGACAGGCACGCGGATCGGATCAGCGCCTCGCGCTGTCGAGGACGAGGTCGAGCGTCTCGGGGCCGCCGGGGACCGCGCGCGCGGGGTTCCGCGAGGCGTGGCCGTCGGCCTCGGCGAGGAGGAGGTGGGTCGCCTCCGTGAGGCGCAGCTCGTACCGACCGGCGGCGTCGGCGAAGGTCGCGAACAGGTCGCCGGCCTCGGGGCCGATGCGCGCGGCGTGGACGCGCGCGAGCGGGAAAGGTCGCCCGGTCCGGTCCTTCACGACGCCGCGCACCGTGAATCCACCGGGCCCGAGCGCGAGGCGAAGCCCGCCGCGCGAGGCGTCGGCGGCGAGCACTTGCGCCGGGAGGTAGGCGGCGGCGCCGCCGGAGGACGTCGCGGTGACCGAGAAGGGCCCCCGTGCGCGCTCGTAGAAGCGGAACCGGCCGCGCTCGTCGCTGCGCGTCGTCGCCTCGGGGCGCTCCGCGCCGGGCCGGACGAAGGCCACGATCGCGTCGGCGACGGCGGCGCCGCGCGCGTCGAGGACGACGCCCTCGACGATGCCGGGGGGGAGCGCCGGCGCGACGGCAGGCGGCGTCGCGGCGTGCGCGCAGGCGAGGAGCGCGAGGGGCAAGTTGACGAGGAGTGACTTCATGAGCGCGACGTTCTCACGTGCCGTGACGACCCGACCTCGACTGCGAACCCCCGACTGCGACCTCGACCCGATCCCCGCGCCCTCCGCCCCTTCACCCCGAGCGTGGCGCCGCGTCCGCGGCGCGGAGTCGAAAGGGCGACCCCGCGCGCAGAAAATTGGACGCCGCGCCTTCCGTGAGTAGCATGCCCTACATGTCGGCCTTCCGGCCCGGCGTCCTCGCCGCAGCGCTCGCCCTCTCCCTGGGCTGCGCCGGCGGGATGGGCCGGACGCGCCACGCCCGCCTGCCCCCGCCCGCCCGCGAGAACCGGGCCGGCGCTCCGACGAGGAGCGCCGGCCCGGACTCCGGTTCCCGTCCCAGCACGGCGGCACTTGCGACCGCGCGCGCGACGGGTGACGAGCGCGAGCGCGCGGTCGCCACCGCCACGGCGCTCGTCGGTCGCCGCACGATCGTCGTCGGGAACGTCGACTACGGCGCGGACTGCGCCGCCCTGGTGCGCGCCGCCTTCGACCAGGCAGGCCGACCCCTCCCCGCCGACGCCCGCGACGCCGCCGCGCTCTATGCGTACGCGCTGCGGCGCGGCGCCTTCGCCGTTCCGCGCCTGGCCTCGCCGGGCGACGTCGTCTTCCTCGCCGACCGGCCCGGCGGCCGCCCCGCTCACGTGGGCCTCGTCGCGCGCACCGACGGCGACGGCACCGCGCTCGTCCTGCACCGCGTCGCGCGCGGCGTGCAACGCGTCCGCGTCGACCTCGGCGCCGGCGACCGGCAGACGCCCGTCGACGCCTCCCACCGCCAGGATGACGCCCTCCTCATCGCCGGCCGGTCGGTCCCGGCGAGCCGCCTCGTCATCGCGACCGCCGACCTCCTCCGCCCCGCGCGCTGAGCGCTACACCCGCTGTCGGATGCGCGCGTCGGCCGCGCGCTCGAGCAGCGCCAGGACGCCGGCCGCGCCGACGGCCGCCCCGAGCACGGTGAGTGCGCCGAGCCCGGCCCATCCCTCCGCGTGGAACGCCGACGCGAACAGGGCGCCGCCAAAGGACGCGAGGATCGCGGCTGGGAATGCGGCCGAGGCGCGGAGGCGGTGCGCGCCGAGCAGGTAGAGGTGCGCCGCCGCGGCGACGGCGCCGATGAACGTGAACGCGAGCACCTCCATGAGCCCCCTCCGGGGTTCACCATGGTGACGGAACCCCGAGGATGCTCGCGACGGCGCCGCGTCACCGTGCGTCAAGCGGCCCGGAACGCGACGCGCCCCGCCACGATCGACGCGAGGATGGGGACCGCGGGCCAGTCCTCCGGCGGGATCGCGAGCGCGTCGGCGCCGAGCACCGTGAGATCCGCGTCCGCGCCCTCGCGCAGGACGCCGCGGTGCTCCTCCGCGAAGCAGGCGTGGGCCACGCCGCGGGTGAAGGCGGCGAGCGCCTCGGCGCGGTCGAGCCGCTCCTCCTCGCGCCACCCTGCAGCCGCTCCCGGCGGCCGGCGCAGCTCCGCCGCGGCGAGGCCGAGCCGCGGGTCGGGACTCTCGACCGGGAAGTCCGAGCCGAAGGCCAGCGGCGCGCCCGAAGCGAGGACCTGCCGCCACGCGTAGGCACCGCGCGCGCGCTCCGGCCCGAGCCGCGCCTCGACCCACGGCGCGTCGCTCGCCGCGTGGACGGGCTGCATCGACGCGACCGCCCGCGCGGCGCGCAGGAGCGGCAGATCCTCGCGCCGGATGATCTGGAGGTGCTCGACGCGCGGCCGCACGCCGTCGAGCTCGAGCTCGTTCCCCAGCTCCGCGAACGCGGCGAGCACCTCGTGGCACGCGCGGTCGCCGATGGCGTGCACGGCGGGCTGCAGCCCCGCTCGCGCCACGCGCCTGATGCGCGCCCGGAGGGCGGCGGGCTCGGCGAGGAGCAGCCCGCGGTTCCCCGGCTCGTCGCTGTAGTCGTCGAAGAGCGCCGCGCCGCGGCTCCCGAGCGCGCCGTCCGCGAACAGCTTCACCGCGCCGACCTCGAGCAGCCCGACGCGCGGCGTCGCGCTCCAGCGCGCGAGCTCCGCCGTGAGCGCGCCCTCGGGCTGGCCGCCGTCGATCATGGCGTAGACGCGGAGCGGCAGGCGGTCGGTCTCGGCGAGGCGCGCGTACACCCGCAGCACCGAGGAGGTGCACCCGGCGTCGTGCACCGCGGTGAGCCCCACGCGCGCGAGCGCGGCGAGGCCGGCGAGGAGCAAGCGCTCGATCTCGGCCTGCGAGGGGTGCGGGATGCGCGCGTGGGCCAGGTCCTGCGCCGCGTCGACGAGCACGCCGCTGGGCCGCCCCGCCGCGTCGCGCAGGATGCGGCCGCCCGGCGGATCGGGCGTCTCCGGGCCGATCCCGGCGAGCGCCAGCGCCGCCGCGTTCACCCAGGCGGCGTGCCCGTCGACCCGCTCGAGGAGCGCCGGCCGGTCCGGGATCGCGGCCGTGAGCGTCGCCGCGTCCGGCAGCGCCCCGCCTGGCCAGCGGTTCTGGTCCCAGCCGCGCCCGCGCACCCATGCGCCCGGCGGCAACGCCCGCGCCGCCTCGGCCGCGCGCGCGGCACAGGCCTGCGCGTCGGCGGCCCCACCGCAGGCGACCTCCTCGAGCGATCGGGCGTAGAGCATGACGTGACCGTGGGCGTCGGCGAGCCCGGGGATGGCGGACCCCTCCCCCGTGTCGAGGTGGATCGCTCCCGGAAACGACGCGCGCCGGCACTCGAGCTCGCGCCCGAGGGCGACGATCCGCCCGTCGCGAGCGAGCACCGCCTCCACCTCCGGGCGAGCGGGGTCGAGGGTGTGGATCGTCCCGGTGACGAGCAGATCGGGCGCGGGCATGCGCTCGATCTAGCGGACCTCAGGCCGGGCGCACGCCCGCGCCCGGCGCGCCCGTCCGGGCGGTCCGCTGCCAGGTGGCGCGCTGCGTGCCGCGCACGAAGCGCCAGAAGCCGACGGCGAGCGCGAGGTTCATCGAGACGAAGTAGTACGCGGTCGACGCGCCGCGCCGCAGCGGCCCGTGCACGCCGCGCCAGCCGGCGGCGGCGAGCGCGTAGAACGCCAGCTGGGCCGCGAGGAGCGCGGCGTAGAGGACCCTGCCGCGCAGGGCGAGCGGGAACGAGAGCGCGAGCGCGAGCGCGAGGAACAGTGGAGCGAGCCAGCGCACGAGCTTGTGCGACACGAACGCGAAGTGAAGGAAGCCGGCGCGCGGGTCGAGCAGGTCCGGCACGAGCGCGAGCGCCTGCCAGTTGCCCGCGCCGATGCGTGCGCGGCGCGAGAACTCGCGCCCCACGTCCTCCGTCGTCTCCTCGTACGCCACGGCCTCGGGCTCGAACGGGATCTTCCAGCCGCGCAGCGCGATGCGGACCGGCACGACGAAGTCGTCCACGATGGTGCTCTCGCGCAGCGGCTGGAAGAGGAGCCGCCGGACCGCGTAGATGCCGCCGTTCGCGCCGACGACGCAGCCCTGCTTGCCCTCGAACCACTTGAGCGCGGTCTCGTACTTCCAGTAGAGGCTCTCCTCGTAGTCCCGCTTCACGCGGTTGTAGAGGCGCAGGCGCCCGACCACGGCGCCCACCGACGGATCGTGGAAGTGGCGCGCCAGCGCCTTCGCCGCCGCGGGGTCGAACGACGTGTTCGCGTCGGTGAGGACGACGACGTCGCCCTTCGCGCGCGGGACGAGGCGCGAGAGGACGGACGCCTTGCCGGCGCGCGGCGACAGCTCGACCACGGTGACGCGGGGGTCGTCCACGGAGCGTGCGAGCGCCGCCGTGTCGTCGCTGCAGCCGTCGCAGCCGACGAGGATCTCGAGGCGGTCGGGCGGGTAATCGAGCGCGAGGAGGTTCTCGACGCGCTGCCGGATGCACCGCTCCTCGTCGTAGGCGGCGACCACGATGGTGAGCGACGGCCAGCGATCCTCGCGCCGGCGCGCGCGCCGGTCGGGGCCGCCCATCACGAAGCGGACGCCCTCCCAGGCCTCGCGCAGCCCGGTCCAGCCCGCGAGGACGAGGGCGTAACCTGCGTAGGTGTAGGCGACGAGGCCGAGGCAGAGCCAGAAGACGAGTTCCATGCGCGCGAGCCGAGCAAGCTGCGCGCCACCGCTCGCGCACGGTCATGGCGGCAGCCAGTCGAGCGCATGCGTGTCGGCGGAGATCGCAGGCGGCGCACACCGTCAGGCGCGGCGGTCAGCGGCTCACCGCTCCGCGCCCGGACCCGCGTGGGAAACGCTCTTCCTCTCGCTGGGCACGGCGGTTCCTGCCGGTGAGTCGGCGGCGGGGTCCGCGGCAGCGGGGTCGGCGGCGGGCGCCCCTGGCTCGGGGGCGGGCGCCGCCTGCTCCAGGGAAGGCGCCGCGCCCTCTGCGGGGGGCGCCGGGGGATCCGCGCCGGGCACGGCGCGCCGCGCGGCCGGTATTCCGGGCGCGCCCCGGACGAGTTCGTCCCGGAGCTCCCGCGCGTCCTCGTGCGCGGGGTTCGCGGCGAGCACCGCGTCGGCGGCCCTTCGCGCCTCGGCCGCGCGGCCGGCGACGGCGTTCGCGGCGGCGAGGAGGAAACGCGCCCGGAGCAGCTCGGGGTGCGCGCGGGCGAAGGTCTCGAGGCGAGCGACGCCCTCGGCGCGACGCTCGGGGGTCGCGGCGCGCGCCTGCGCCGCCGCTTCCGCGAGATCCACCCACGCGTCGCGGACGCCGCCGGCGCGCGCGCGGCGCACCGCCTCCACGGCGAGCGACGGATCGCGCCCGGACGCCGCGAGCACCGCTGCGGCGCGGAGCACGGCCGGATCAGCGGGGTGCGCCGCGAGCAGCGCCGCCACGTCCGCCGTCGCGTCGCTCTCGAGCTGGAGCGCGCGCGCGCGGACGGCCTCGCCCTCCGTGCGCAGGCGCTTCACCTCGGCCGCGGCGATGACGCGTGCCGCCTCCTCCGGCGAGAGCGGCCCCACCGGGACCGGGGCACCCTGCGCCGCGGCGTCGAGCGCGGCGGAGCGCGCCGCGAGCCAGTCGGACTTCACCTGCACCAGCCCGAGGACGAGCGCGCGGGAGAGATCGCGGTCGGCGCGCGCCTGGAACAGCCTGGGGTCGACGCGCTCCGCGTCCTCGAACTTCACGACGGCGCTCGCCAGGCTGGCGCGGTCGTCGCGGACGAGGAGCGCGAGCCCCGCCGCCCGTTGCTCGGTGGCGGCGGGATCGACCCGCTGCGCGCTGCGCTTCCAGGCCGCGACCGCCGCGGCGACGGCGGCGAGCAGCGCGAGCGCGACGATCCACGGCATCGCCGAGCGCGAGCCGGCGCGCGGCGGGACGTCCACCGGCATGCGCGGCAGCGGGCGCGGTGGGCCCGCCGGGGCATCGTCGTCCGGGAACGGGACCTTGCGGATGAGGCGGCCGTCGCTCGTGCGCGGCCCTTCGCTCGGGGCAGCGCTCCCGACCCGCGGCGCCGGGAGCGGCGTCGAGCGCGCGAGGGGCGGCGTCGTCGACGGGGTCGCTCCCGAGCCGGCGGCTGGGGGTGTCGCCGCGGCGGGAGACCGCGGCGGGTGGGTCTCGCGAGCAGGCGCCGCGGAGGCCGGAGCCGCCGGCGCCGGCGTGGGCGCGGGGATCGCGCTGTTCACCTCGGGTGCGGGAGCGACGGCGGGCGCCGCGGCGGGCTGCGGCGGCGCGAAGACGCCGTTCGGCGCCGAGGAAGGGTGGGCCGTGAAGATGTACTGGCAGCGGCTGCACTGGACGGGAGCGCCGCCCGGGGGCAGCACCTTCTCGTCCAGCTCGTAGACGGTGGAGCACTTCTCACAGCGGATGAGCACGCCTGGTCCTCGCGGGTCGGGCGAGAGGATAGCGCGGCGCAGCGTGCGCGCCTACCGCTCGCATGCGAGGTGCGGCCGAGCGCGCTCCAGCCGGGCCGGTCCGACGCCGCGCACCCGCAGGAGCTCGCTCACCTCGCGGTAGGCGCCGCCGCGCGCGCGCTCGGCCACGATCTCGGCTGCGACGCGCGGCGTGAGCCCCGGGACCGACGCCAGGTCGTCCGCGGCCGCGGTGTTCAAGTCGATGGGCAGCCCGAAGAGGAGGCGCTCCCGGCCGGCGAGGACGCGCGGCGGACCCTCGTCCGCGGGACAGCCCACCCATCCGCGCGGCGTGACGCCCCGCCCGACCGCCGCGCAGCGACGCGGCGCAGCGGGCCGCTCGGCTCTGGCGCGGAGGAGGCTCGGGAGCACGGCGGCGGCGAGGAGCGCCAGGGTCGCGAGTCGGCGGGGCATGCGCGGCCGCGAGAGCAAGCCGCGCGCCGCCTCGCGGGCGTCGCCCCCGCGACCCGTTCCCTCCGGGCGGCGGCCGCGACGGCGCGATAGGAGCGCTCCAGTGCGGCACATCCTCCTCGACGGAGACACCCTCGAGCTCGACGAGGTGCAGGCGCTCGCCCGCGGCGAGGCGCAGGCGGAGCTCGCGCCGGCCGCGCGCGAGCGGGTGCGGGCCGCTCGCGCGCTCGTCGAGGCGCGGCTCCAGGACGGCGAGGCGCACTACGGCATCAACACGGGGTTCGGGACGCTCGCCGAGGTGCGGATCGCGCCCGAGGACCTCGAGCGCCTGCAGCGGAACCTCGTCCTCTCGCACGCGGCCGGCGTCGGCGCGCCGCTGCCGCTCGCCGAGGCGCGCGCGCTCGTGCTCCTCCGCGCCAACGTCCTCGCGAAGGGCCACAGCGGCATCCGCGAGGGCACGCTCGACCTCCTCGTGGCGATGCTCAACCGCGGGTGCGTGCCGGTCGTGCCGGAGCGCGGCTCGGTCGGCGCCTCCGGCGATCTCGCCCCGCTCGCGCACCTCGCGCTCGTGCTCATCGGCGAGGGCGAGGCGTTCGTCGCCGGCGAGCGGCTCCCGGGGCGCGAGGCGCTCGCGCGGGTGGGCCTCGCGCCGGTCGTCCTCGCGGCGAAGGAGGGCCTCGCGCTCGTGAACGGCACCCAGGCGATGACGGCGGTCGGCGCGCTCGCCGCGCTCCGCGCCGAGCGGCTCGCGCGCGTCGCCGACCTCGCCGGAGCGGCGACGGTCGAGGCGCTCCTCGGCTCGCACCGGCCCTTCATGGAGCCGGTGCAGCGCGCCCGCGGGCAGGTGGGGCAGCAGGCCGCGGCGGCGCACCTGCGCGAGCTGCTCGCCGACTCGCCGCTCAACGCCTCGCACCAGGGGCCGGGCTGCCACAAGGTGCAGGACCCCTACTCGCTCCGCTGCATGCCGCAGGTGCACGGCGCGGCGCGCGACGGCATCGCGTATGCGCGGGACGTCCTCGCGCGCGAGGCGAACGCCGCCACCGACAACCCGCTCGTCTTCCCGGAGAGCGGCGAGATCGTGTCGGGCGGCAACTTCCACGGGCAGCCGGTGGCCCTCGCGCTCGACGTGCTCGCCATCGCCGCCTCGCAGCTCGCGACCATCTCCGAGCGACGCGTGGAGCAGCTCGTGAACCCCACGCTCTCGGGGCTGCCGCCGTTCCTCGCGCGCCGCGCCGGCGTCGAGTCGGGCTTCATGATCGCGCAGGTGACGAGCGCCGCGCTCGCCTCGGAGAACAAGGTGCTCTGCCACCCGGCGAGCGTCGACTCCATCCCCTCCTCCGCCGGGCGGGAGGACCACGTCTCGATGGGCATGACCGCGGCGCTGAAGGCGCGGCAGGTCGTCGAGAACGTGCGCACCTGCCTCGCCATCGAGCTCCTCGTCGCGGCGCAGGCCCTCGACCTGCGCGCGCCGCTCCGGCCCGCGCGCCGCGTGGCCGAGGCGCACGCGCGGCTCCGCGCCGAGGTGCCGACGATGGACGGCGACCGCGAGCTGCACCGCGACATCGCCGCGGTGTGCCGGCTCGTCGACGCGGGGGCGCTCGACCCGTGACCGCTCCCCGCCCTTCGACTCCGCTTCGCGGAGCCTGTCCTGAGCGTTGGCCGCGCAGCGGCCGGAGTCGAAGGGCTCGGGGCGAGCGGAGAAGCCGGGGTCAGCTCGCCGTCGGCGGGTTGAGGCAGAGCGCGGCGTTGAGCGCGATGACCGCCCGCTTGTAGGCGTCGCGGTCGATGACGAACTGCATGCTCGTCTGGCGCAGCGACTGGGAGACCGCGTTCACGTTGATCTTCGTGTCGGCGAGCGCCTGCGCGGCGCGGGCGAGGACGCCCGGGAACGCGATGTTCGTGCCGATGACGCACACGATCGCCGACGGCGTGGCGGTGACCACCTCGTAGCGGTTCGCGAGCTCCTCGATGAACGCCGAGGTGATCGACTTGTCCCAGACGACGTGGGTGATCGAGTTCGCGTTCGTGGCCTTCAGGATGTACGAGACGCCGTGCTTCCTGAAGATCTCCATCACGCCGAGGTCGAAGCCGACGGTGCCGACCATCGACGGGTCGTGGATCTCGACGGCGGTCACCTTGGCCGACCCGGCGATGACCTCGATGCGCGCCTGCTTCCCGACGAAGCTCTTGGTGATGAGCGTGCCCGGGTGGTCGGGCTCGAAGGTGTTCTTGAGGCGGATGCCGATGCCGGCGAGCTCCATCGGCTTCGCGGCCTTCGGGTGGATCGCCTCCATCCCCACGTCGGCGAGCTGATCGGCGACGTCGTAGTTCGTCATCCCGACGAGGACCGTGTTCTGCGGCCCGACGATCTCGGGGTCGGCGGAGGAGAGGTGGAACTCCTTGTGGATGACGGCCTCGTCGGCCTTGAGCTCGACCGCGACCTTGCTGAAGGTCACCTCGGAGTACCCGCGGTCGAACTCCCGCATGATCCCCTCGACGCCCTTCGTGTAGCCGGTGACGACCACCACCTGCGTCTGCAGATCGACGCCCTGGAACGACACGTGGATGCGCTCGTCGATCGAGAGCGGGTCGTCGTCGTCGAAGCCGGAGAGGTCCATGAGGAGGGCCTTCACCCCCTTCGCCTTCAGGATCTCGACCGAGTTGAACGCGCTGTGCGCCTCGCCGATGGCGGCGAGCATCTCGCGCGCGGCGAGCAGCACGCTCTCGCGGCGCAGGTACCCGCTCGCGAGCACGTGCCGCATCGACTCGAGGTACGCCTTGAGCGCCCTCATGCGCTTCTCGAGGAAGCCGTTCGCGAGGGCGAGGTCGAGGCCGAGGGGCGCCAGCTCGGCGTTGATGCCCTTGAGCTTGCCGGTGAGCGCGTCGAGGGCGGTCGCGTAGTCCCCGCCCGACGCGAACTTCGCGTACACCCCCTGCTCGCCCGTCTTCTTGTGCTCGAGGAGCTGGTTCGTGACGCCGGCGTAGGCCGACACCACGTACACGCGCCCGTACACGCGCTTCGGGTCGCGCAGCATGATGTTCTTCAGCACCTCGCCGAACTGCGACATCGAGGTGCCACCGATCTTCTCGACGCTGATCATGGCGCGGGATGATACCCGAACAGTGACCGGGAGCCACAACCCCGACGCGCGGCGTCCCCTCACAGCGGCGCTCACTTACGTGTCCCCGACCGTCAACGGCCGCCGCTGTGAGGAGATCCGGCGCCTGCGGCGCCTCAG
>JBJMQK010000601.1:0-2986 GCA_045802735.1 Anaeromyxobacteraceae bacterium
TGTCGCGCATCCTCGAGTCGGCGGGCTTCGAGCCGCGCTGCTACCAGCTCCCGGAGGAGGCGCTCGCGTCCATCGAGAAGGACGCGCCGGTCGTCGTCATCTCCGACTACATGATGCCGGGGATGGACGGCATCACCTTCCTGAAGCAGGCCCGGGTCAGGTTCCCGGCCGCCGTCCGCATCCTCTGCACCGCCGCCGAGGACTTCCGGATCGCCCTCCAGGCCGTCAACTCCGGCGAGGTCTTCCGGATCATCTCGAAGCCGTGGCACCAGCAGGAGCTCCTCTCCACCGTGAACCAGGCGGCGGAGGCCTCCCGGCTGCGGCGCGAGAACGAGCGGCTGACGGCCGAGGTGCAGCAGCGGAATCGCCAGCTCCTCGAGATCAACTCGAAGCTCGAGGAGATGGTCCGCGCCCGCACCCAGGCGCTGCTCGAGGGGCTCATCGCCGCGCTCGACTACCGCGACGCCGAGACGCAGTGGCACTCGCGCCGCGTGTCGCTCTACGCGCGCCGCCTGGCGCAGGAGCTCGGCATCGGCGAGCCCGATCTCACCGTCATCGAGCACGGCGCGCTCCTCCACGACATCGGCAAGATCGGGGTGCGCGACCGCGTGCTCCTGAAGCCCGGCCCGCTCTCCCCCGAGGAGTGGGCGGAGATGAAGAAGCACGCCGAGCTGGGCTGGGCGCTGCTCCAGCGCGTCGACTACCTGCGCCCGGCCTCGACCATCGTCCTCCAGCACCAGGAGAAGTGGGACGGGACGGGCTACCCGGCGGGCCTGCGCGGCGAGGGGATCGTCGTCGGCGCGCGCGTCTTCCACGTCGTGGACACGCTCGACGCGATGACGAGCGACCGGCCGTACCGCAAGGCGAAGCCGTTCAGCGACGCGCGCGCCGAGGTGATCCGCTGCTGCGGGACGCAGTTCGATCCGGCCGTCGTGGACGCGTTCCTGTCGGTGCCGGGCGACGAGTGGGAGCGCATCCGCCTCGACGTCGAGACGGTCGCGGTGCTCTCGGCGGACCTCGCCGAGCGCGCGCCGATCCCGGAGCACGAGGACAAGGCCCTCGCCCCGGCGACCCGCCTCGAGCCGCCGCGCGCGTGAGCGCTCGCTTGGCCGTGCGCGGCCCTCGCGTCGGCTAGTATCCGCGCATGGCCACGAGCTGCTACCGCTGCGGCGCGGGCGTGCGCATCGAGGGCACCATCGGACGGCGCACCACCTGCCCCGAGTGCGACGCCGACCTGCACTGCTGCATGGACTGCCGCCAGTACGACGAGGGCGCGCCGCACGCGTGCCGCGAGCCGCACGCCGACCACGTGCTCGACAAGGAGGCGTCGAACGCGTGCGAGCTGTTCCAGCTCGGCGACGGCGCCTCGCGACGCAAGGTGAGGTCGCGCGCGGCGCGCGACGCCCTGGCGGCGCTCTTCGGCGAGGCGCCGGCGGCCGCCGACGACGACCCGCGCTCGGCGCTCGACGCGCTCTTCAGCAAGAAGTAGCGGGGCCGCGCGGTGAAGATCGCCACCTGGAACGTGAACGGCATCCGCGCGCGCGACGCGCAGGTGCGCGAGCTCCTCGCCCGCGAGCGGCCCGACGTGGTGTGCCTGCAGGAGATCAAGGCCACGCCGGCGCAGGTCCCGGCGCTGCTCCTCGACCCGGGCGGCTACTGGTCGTACTGGCACGGCGCGTCCGCGTACTCCGGCGTCGCGCTCCACGTCCGCCGCGACACCGTGCCGGAGCGTCCAAGCTTCTCGCACCCGACGTTCGATCATGAGTGCCGGGCGGTCGTCGCGGAGGTGGCCGACGTGACCTTCGCGTCGCTCTACGTCCCGAACGGCGGCAAGGACTTCGCCGCGAAGCTGCGCTTCCTCGAGGCGCTCGACGGCTGGGTCGAGGCGGAGCTCTACCGGGGGCGGCAGCTCGTGCTGTGCGGCGACCTGAACGTCGCCCGCGCGGACATCGACGTGCACCCGAAGGAGCGGAAGCTCGGCGCCATCGGCCAGCGCGACGACGAGCGGGCGCTGTTCGCGCGCATCCTCTCGCGCGGGCTCGTCGACCTCGCGCGCGCGCTCCACCCCGACGACGACGCCCTCTTCACCTGGTGGGCGCCGTGGCGGAACCTGCGGCAGCGCAACATCGGCTGGCGAATCGACTACGTGCTGGCGAGCGAGGCCGTCGCCCGCCGCGCGACGCGCTGCGAGTCCCTGCGCGAGTTCGGGACGAGCGACCACGGGCCGGTGGCGGTCGAGGTCACCGCGACATGACGCCGCAAACGTGCAAACCGGTCCCCCGGCGACGCCCCGTCAAGGGATACCCCTGTTGGGTGCAGAGTAGTACTGTGCGTCGGCATGAGGCGTCCAGCGAGTGAGTTCCGGAGCGCCTTCGCGAGAACGATGGCGCTCCTGGTCGTGCTCGGCGCGACGCTCGCGGCAGTGATCCTCGGCCTCGCGCGCTCCCGGGCGAGCGGCGGCGCCCGGGGTGACCTCGTCCTCGGCGCGCTCGCCGTCGCGGTGGTCCTCGCGCTCGTGCTCGCGATCGCGCTCTCCGTCAGCGCGCTACGCGCGCTGCGCCGCGCGGCCGACGACTTCGAGGCGGCGCTCGTCGCCCGCGATGACTTCATCGCCGTGGCCGCGCACGAGCTCAAGAACCCGCTCACCGCCTTCCGCCTCAACGTCGACGCGCTCGGGCGCCTCCTCGACCGGGCGGGACCGGACGTGAGACCCGAGCGCGTGCAGCGCGGCGTGCGCGCGATGCAGCAGACCGCGGCGCGCTTCGTCGAGCTCGTGAACCGGCTGCTCGACGTGTCGCGCCTCTCCGGCGGGCGCCTGCGGCTCGAGGTCGGCGAGCTCGACCTCGCCGACGTCGTGAAGGAGTGCGTGACGCGGCTCGGTCCCGAGCTCGAGCAGGCGCGCTGCGCCGTCGAGCTGCGCGCCGTCCCGAGCGTCGGGCGCTGGGACCGCCTGCGCGTCGAGAGCGTCGTCACGAACCTGCTCGGG
>JBJMQK010000540.1:0-5136 GCA_045802735.1 Anaeromyxobacteraceae bacterium
TCGCCGCGACGATCCCGGTCTCCGGGAAGAACCCGGAGCACGCGGTCTTCAGCCCGGACGGAAAGTGGATCTACGTCTCCGCCGAGGCCGGGACCTCGCTCGACGTCATCGACGTCGCGGCCCGGAAGACGGTCGCGGCGATCCCGGTCGGCCACCGCCCCCGCGGCATCGCCTTCACACCGGACGGGAAGCGCGCCTTCGTCGCCTGCGAGGAGGACACCACGGTGTTCGCGATCGACGTCGCCGCGAGGAAGGCGGTCGCGTCGCTCAGGCACGGCAAGGGCGTCGGAGGGGTCGTCATGCAACCCGACGGGAAGCGCGTGTTCGTGGCGGATGGCAAGGCCGGCGCCGTCTACGCCCTCGACACCTCCACCACCCAGGTGGTGGCGACCGTGGAGGTGGGGAAGCGCCCCTGGAACATGGCGGTCACGCCCGACGGGAAGAAGCTCTACGTCGCGAACGGACGCTCGAACTCCGTGTCGGTGGTGGACCTCGGCACGTTCACGAAGCTCACCGACGTCGCGGTCGGCGAGCTGCCCTGGGGCGTCGCGATCCGCTGACGGGCCGCGGCGGCTAGCGCTCGATCCCGTGCTTGCGGAGCCAGCGGTACAGCGTCATGCGCGACACGCGCAGCAACTGGGCCGTGCGCGCGACGTTCCACGACGCGCCCTCCAGCGCGCGGACGAGGGCGTCGCGGTCCGGATCGGCCGTGGCGCCGGCGGGGGCCGCCTCCGCCGCGGGAGCGTCCGGCGCGGCGGGTGCGGGCACCGCGCACGGGGGCGGGGCCGCGCTCCCGGCGCAGACCTCGGGCGGGAGGTCGAGCGCGGACACCACGTCGCCGGGCGACGTCGCGGCGACGCGCAGCATGACGTTCCGGAGCTCGCGCACGTTGCCCGGCCACGCGTAGCCCTCGAGCGCCCGCAGCGCGGCGTCGGAGAGCGAGAGGTCGCGGCGGCCGACCTGCCCCTCCGCGTCCTTCAGGAAGGCGCGCGCGAGATACGCCACGTCGCCCGGGCGCTCGCGCAGCGGCGGGACCGAGACGGCGAGGACGTTGAGGCGGTAGTAGAGGTCGGCGCGGAAGCGTCCCGCGCGGATCTCCTCGGCGAGGGGCTTGTTCGTGGCGGCCACGACCCGCAGGTCCACCCGGCGCGGCGCGCTCCCGCCGAGGCGCACCACCTCGCGCTCCTGCAGGACGCGGAGCAGCGCCGTCTGCGCCTGCAGCGACAGCTCGCTCACCTCGTCGAGGAAGAGCGTCCCGCCGCACGCCTCCTCGAACTTGCCGGCGTTGCCGTCCTTGCGGCCGCCGGTGAACGTCCCCGCCTCGTAGCCGAACAGCTCGGCCTCGAGCAGCGCCGCCGGGATGCAGCCGCAGTTCACGGCGATGAACGGCCCGTCGGAGCGCGCGCTGGCGCAGTGGATCGCCTGCGCGAACAGCTCCTTGCCGGTGCCGGACTCTCCCGAGAGCACGACGGGGAGGTCGTTGCGCGCCGCGGCCCGGGTGAGCGCGATCGCGGCGGCGATGGCCCGCGACTCGCCGAGGATGCTGCCGAAGTCGTAGCGCGTGAGGGAGCCGCCGGCGGGGGCCGCGCCGCGGGCCGGCGCCTTCGCGCGCGCCGCGCTGGCGCTCGCGAGGACGCGCACCACCGCGCCCACCGCCCGCCCGTCGAAGCGCACCGGCGCAGAGAAGAGCCGGACCTTCCCGATGCCGCCGGGCCACTCGACGAGCAGCTCGCCGTCGCTCGCCGCCGCGCCCGGGCGCAGCGTGACGCCGATGACGTCGCGGACGGGCTGAGGCACCTCCTCGCCCTGCATGGCGAGGCGGCGCCGGGCGAGGTCGTTCGCCGCCAGCACGCGGCCGCGCGGGTCGATCGCGAACAGCCCCTCGGACTGCGGCGCGTTGCGGAAGGCGTACTCGACCACCTGGTCGCGGACCGCCTGCGCCGAGCGGAGCCGCTCCTCGATGGCGCGGGCGATGGCGCGGGCGATGATGAGCCCCTGCACGTCGTGGGCGGTCCACGGCCCGGTGACGTCCACGACGCCCATGAGCCCCGTCGGCGAGAAGACCGGCGCGGCCGCGCAGTTCCACGACTGCCACGCCTCGACGAAGTGCTCCGACGCGAAGACCTCGACGGCGTGCCGCTCGGCGAGCGCCGTGCCCGGGCCGTTCGTGCCGGCCGCCTCCTCGCGCCAGTTCGCGCCGGGGCAGAAGTTGATGTCGCCGAGCTCCTCCGCCGTGCTCCTCGAGCCGCCGATGGCGAGCATCCACCCGGCGGCATCGAAGTAGGTGAGCACGTGGTTCGAGGCGGCGAGGCGGGCGCCGAACTCGTCGAGGATCGGCTTCGCCACGGCGTACGCGTCGTCGCCCTCGCGGCGGAGCGCGAGGTCCGACGTGGACAGGAGGCGCATGCAGCGCCTTTGCGCCGGGTCAATCCCGAACGTGTCGCGCGCGCGACGCCACGAGCGGATGATGTCCGCGGAGAGGCCCTCCAGCTCGACGCCGTCTCCGAGGAAGCTTTGCCACGCCTTGTCAAGGAACGTCCGGCGCGTCGTTTCGTCGCGGGTCTCGTTCCAGGTGTAGGGCATGTGTCGCTCCTCGACGTGCTCGATGGGTGAAGACGAACGGGGATGACGGTTGGCGACCCGGTTCGTATACGCGGAATTCTCATCGGGTTTCAAGGCGCGACGCCCTCCCGGGCCGCCAGAAATCCTCGGAGGCGGGGTTGCGCCGCGATTCTCCCGGGCTTTCCTGGGTTGACTCCCGCCAAGAATCGCACAAAGGCGCACAGCCGCGCCGCGCCGCGTCACGTTCGGTGCGTCCGGGTCCAGCGACGCGCATTCGACGCCTGGTACGATCGTTCGGGTGACATGTCACCGCCGAGACGGTGTGACGCTCGGGCCCGGCGCGCCCCCGATCATTGTCCCAAGGTGAAAAACGCAGGGGGCGCGCCGGTTCTCCCGTGCGCCGCTCCGCGCCGCCCCGGTTGGCCCGCTCGTTGAAGACGAGCGCGCTGGCCCCTCGCAGCGTCCGCACGCCAGGAGAAGTCCATGGAAAGCAATCGCATCATCGGGCTCGCCGCGCGGGCCCTCGCGGCCAGAGACAGGGCGTCGACGTGACCGCGCTCGGGGGCTCCTTCCTCTGGTGACGCCCGGCGCCATGGTGCTCACGGTGAAGCTCTTCGCGGCGTTCCGGAGCGGCCGGTTCGCCGTGGCGCAGATCGAGCGCCCTCCCGGCGCCACGCTCGGGAGCATCCTCGACGACCTGCGCATCCCGCGCGCCGAGGTGGGGATGCTGCGGGTGGGCGGGTCCGACGCGGACCTCGCCTACCGGCCCTCTGCGGGCGAGACGATCTCGATCTTCCCGCTCACGCATTGAGCGGGAGGGAGTTGAGGCTGGAGGGAGCGGAGCGGCGTCACGGGTCGCCGCCCGCTCCCTCGCCCTCTTGGGGCCGGCAACCCCCGGTGCGCGTTTTTTTCATCTCAGGGGTGCCCCGCCCCGCCGCGGCGCGTACCTTCATGAGCGTGAGACCGGTGCTGCTCGTCGAAGACGATACGGACACGCGACAGGCCCTCATCGATCTGTTGCGCGGCGCGGGGTTCCCCGTGCTCGCGTCGGACGAGGGCCGCAAGGCGCTCGAGCTCGCCGCCGCGGTGATGCCGAGCGCGGTGGTGCTCGACCTCGTCATGTCGGGCATGGACGGCTGGGAGTTCCTCGACCGCAGGAAGTCGGTCCCGCAGCTCGCGCGCACGCCGGTCATCGTCATCACCGGCACCGCCGGCGCGAAGGTCGACAGCGCGGCCGCGGTGCTCTCGAAGCCGCTCGAGCTCGAGGTGCTGCTCTCGACGCTGCGCCGCGTCGTCGGCGTCGCCCCCGCCCACGTGGGGTGAGTCGGCGCGCCCGCGCCGAAACGAGTGCTTGACCTGGGGGCCACCCCCTCCACAATGGCGCGCGGCGTCACGGCACCCGCGTGCGAGCACCCTTCCAGGCAGTCTTCGGCGCCGCGAGCGCCTTCCTCGACCGCTCCCGGCGGCTGCGCGCGATCGATCTCGCGCTGCTGGTCGCGCTCGGCGGCGCCGCGTTCGGCGTGGTGCGGCTCGCGCAGCGCTGGACGGGCGCCTACCACCCGGCCGTCGAGATCGACCTCTCGCTCTCGGCGCTGCCGCGCTACACGCTCCTCTCCCTCTCGCGCGGGCTCGCCGCGTACGCGCTCTCGCTCCTCTTCACGCTGGGGTACGGCTACTGGGCGGCGAAGGACCGCGTCGCGGAGAAGGTCCTCATCCCGCTCCTCGACATCCTGCAGAGCGTGCCGGTCCTCGGCTTCATGCCGAGCGTGGTGCTGGCGCTCGTCGCCGCGTTCCCGACCTCGAACGTCGGCCTCGAGCTCGCCGCGGTGGTGATGATCTTCACCGGGCAGGCCTGGAACATGGCCTTCAGCTACTACCACTCGCTCCGCACCCTGCCCGCGAACCTCGGCGAGGTGGGGACGCTCTACCGGTTCGGTGCGTGGCGGCGGCTGCGCTGGGTCGAGCTGCCCTACGCGGCGAACGGGCTCGTCTGGAACAGCATGATGAGCATGGCCGGCGGCTGGTTCTTCCTCATGGTGAGCGAGGCCTTCGTCCTCGGCGACCACGACTTCCGGCTGCCGGGGCTCGGGTCGTACATGAGCGTCGCGGCGGCGCGCGGCGACGGCTTCGCCATGGCCGCGAGCGTCGCCGCCATGACGATCCTCATCGTCGTCCTCGACCAGCTCGTGTGGCGGCCGCTCGTCGTCTGGGCGCAGAAGTTCCGCGTCGAGGAGAGCGGGCAGACGGAGCCGATGCGCTCCTGGTTCTACGACCTCCTGCGCCGCTCCCGGCTCGGCGAGGCGGTGAGCGCCTACCGCGAGCGCCTCTTCGTGCGCGCGCGCGCGCCGTCCGCCCCCGCGCGCCCGCGGCGCCGCCCGAGCGGGGCGCTCTCGCTCGTGCTCTTCGCCGCGCTCGTGGCGCTGCTCGTCGCCGGCGCCGCGGCGATGGCCGGGCTCCTCCGCACCGTCGACCTCGCCGCCTGGGGCGAGCTCGGCCTCGCCGCCGCGCTCACGCTCGTCCGCGTCCTCGCGGCCGTCGCGCTCGGCACGCTCTGGGCGCTCCCCGCCGGGCTCG
>JBJMQK010000647.1:0-3437 GCA_045802735.1 Anaeromyxobacteraceae bacterium
TTGTTCGAGAGAACGGGCTGGAGGCGGACCCACTCACGTACACAGTGAGCGAGTTTGGCGAAGCGCCCGAAGCCACGCTGCACGAGCCGCGACGCGGCCCTGCGCCCCATGTCCGCGCCGCGAGGACCAGCGGCCGGAGCGTGCCCGCACGCGTACGCGCGCGCACGCTCAGACCACGCGAGCCACGAACCAAACGAGCTACTCGTACACCTCCGCGAAGATGATCTCTTCCTTTCGCGAACGAATCCGCTCCAGCAGGTCCGCCGCCGGCCGCTCATCCAGCTCGATCACGCAGCAGGCCGCCGCCGCCTCCTGGAAGATGGTGTTCTCGATGCGCTGGGCGTTGATGCCCGCCTCGCGGATCGCGCCGAGCACGTTCGCGAGCACGCCGACCTTGTCCTGGTGGCGGACGACGAGGCGGCAGCGGGCGGGGGTGCGCAGGAGCACGTTCACGCAGTTCGGGACCTCGCCCTTGCGGACGAACGCGCCGAGGATGCGCACGGTCTCCTTCGCGATGGCGTCCTGCGCCTGCTCGGTGGAGGCGCCGATGTGGTGGGTGCCGTAGACGTTCGGCAGCTTCGCGAGGTCCGAGTGGAACTCGGCCCGGCCGCCCTCCGGCTCGCCCTGGAACACGTCGGTGCCGAGGCGGATGCGGCCGGCGCGCGCCAGCTCCAGCAGCGCCGCCTGATCGACGACCTCGGCGCGGGCGGTGTTCACGAGGATGGCGCCGGGGCGCATCGCCTCGAGGACCTCGCGCGAGACGATCCCGCGCGTCTCCTTGTTGAGGGCGAGGTGCAAGGACAGCACGTCCGACGCCGCCGCGAGCGCGCGCGGGCTCTCGGCGCGGACGACGCCGAGCGCCTCGGCGCGAGCGGCGTCGAGCGAGCGCGACCAGGCGACGACCTTCATGCCGAGGCCGGCGGCGCGCGCCGCGGAGGCCTGGCCGATCGAGCCGAGGCCGAGCACGCCGAAGGTGCGGCCGAAGAGGCCGCGCGCCTCGGAGAAGCCCTTCTTGTCCCAGCGCCCCTCGCGCAGCGCCTGGACGTTGTCGGGGATGCGGCGGTCGATGGCGAGGGCGAGGCCGATGGCGAGCTCGGCGACGGCGATGCCGTTCTGGCCCGGGCAGTTCGCGACGTAGACGCCGCGCCGCGAGGCGGCGGCGACGTCGATGGTGTTGACGCCGGCGCCGGCCCGCACCACGAGCGAGAGCGACGCGCCCTTCTCGAACACGTCGGCCTGGACCTGCTTCGAGCGGACGACGAGGATCGACGCGCCGGCGACCGCGCCCGCGATCTCCTTCGCCGGGAGCTCGGGCCGGTGCTCCACCTCGAGCCCGAGCGCCGCGACGTCGGCGAGCCGCTCCTTCGGGAACGCATCCGCGATCAGGACCTTCATGGCCGCCTCTCCTCGATGTGATGGATGTGATCGGGTGTTCCAGTCCTCCTACGCCGGCGCCGCGCCGGCGTCCAGCGCCGCGCGACGGGGCAGGACGACGCGGACCGCCGTCGCGCCGTCGGCCGACCGCACCGTGATGTTGCCGCCGTGGCGCAGCACGATCTCGCGGGCGATGTAGAGGCCGAGCCCCAGGCCCGACGCCTTCTTGCCGCTCGTGTCCGGCGGCCGCGTGAACGCCTCGAAGGCGTGCGGCACGATGCCCGGCGGCATCTCGCCGCGGTTTCGGACGTCGATGCGCACGGCGCCCGCGTCGCCGGAGAGGCGCACCTCGACCGGCGCATCGTCCTCGCCGTGGTCGACCGCGTTCGAGACGAGGTTCGAGACCACCTGCTCGAGGCGGTCGGGGTCGAAGTCGCCCGTCGCGTCGCCCTCGACCGCGAGCTCGATGCGCGCCTGCGGGTGCGCGGCGCGCGGCTCGTCGACGGTCTTCCGCGCCACCTCGGCGACGTCGGACGGGCGGCGCGCGATGGGGATCCCAGCGCCGAGGCGCGTGTGCGTGTAGGACAGGAGGTCCGAGATGATGCGCCCCATTCGCGCGGCGGAGCCGAGGACGCGCTCCACGGTCTTCGCCTGCCACCCGGCGAGCTCGCCCTTCTTCTGCAGCAGCGCGCCCGACATCACGATCGCGCCGAGCGGGTTCCTGAGGTCGTGGCCGACGATGGCGAGGATCTGATCGTGGAACGCGACGGTGCGGCGCCCGGCGTCCTCGGCGGCGGCGAGCACGTGCTCGAGGTGGCCGCGCTCGAGGACGTGCGCCGCGCGCGCCGCCGCGATGCGCGCCGCGAGCAGCTCCTCGGCGGCGAGGACGGGCGCGCTGCGGCTGCCGAAGACGGCGAGGCCGGCGAGCGCGTCGCCCCGCCCGAGGAGCGGAATGGCGTACGCGGCGCGCGTCCCCTCCGGGAGGGGAGAGGCGGGAGCGATGGCGCCCGTCGCCGCGGCGAGGACCGGCCGCCGGGTGCGCACCGCCTCGGCGAGGAGCCCCTCCTCCAGGGCCGCCGGGGCGAGCGGCCCCAGGGCGGGCGAGAGGTCGATGGCCGCCCGCACCTCCCACCCGCCGCCATCGCGCGAGGCGATCCCGGCCGAGTCGAACGCCGGGAGCGCGCTCGTCACCCCGGCGAGGAGCGGCGCGAGGCCGTGCTCGCGGTCGATGTGGACCTCGAGGAGCCTCTCGATCGCGGTGGCGAAGCGCTCGCGCGCCACCGCCTCGCGCTCGGCGCTGTCGGTGAGGTGACGCAGCAGGGTGGCGAGGCGCGGTCCGGGCTGCGAACGCTCGGGTTGCATGCGCCTAACGTGGCGACATTCCGGCTTTACGGGGAGGGGGGGGCACGACTATGGTGCCCACCCTCCACGCGTCCGCAGCCCCGCCGGCGAGGCCTCGCATGAGTGAGGGGAAGCCCATCCGGAAGGTCCTCGTCGCGAACCGCGGCGAGATCGCCGTCCGGGTCATGCGCACCTGTCGCGAGATGGGGATCCGCTCGGTCGCCGTCTATTCCGATGCCGACCGCGGGTCGTTGCACGTCCGCCTCGCCGACGAGGCGGTGCACCTCGGCCCGTCTCCCGCGCGCGAGAGCTACCTCTCGATCCCGAAGGTGCTCGCCGCGGCGGCGCAGAGCGGCGCCGACGCCATCCACCCCGGGTATGGGTTCCTGTCCGAGAAGGCGGAGTTCGCGCGCGCCGCGGAGGGCGCCGGGCTCACGTTCATCGGGCCGCGCGCCGCGTCGATGGACGCGATGGGCGTGAAGACCACCGCGCGGAAGAACATGCAGGACGCGGGCGTGCCGACCGTTCCAGGCTCGCCCGAGCCGATCGCCGATGCGGCCCTGGCGCAGGCGTTCGCGGAGCGCCTCGGCTACCCCGTCATGATCAAGGCGGCGGCGGGCGGCGGCGGGAAGGGCATGAAGCGCTGCGACCGCGCCGACGCGTTCGCCGCGCTGTGGGCCTCCGCGAAGCGCGAGGCGGCCGCCGCCTTCGGCGACGACCGC
>JBJMQK010000027.1:0-6799 GCA_045802735.1 Anaeromyxobacteraceae bacterium
CCCTGCGTCGGGTCCTGCGGATCGGCGGTCGTCGAACGCACGAACGCCGCGGCCGGGGCCGCGGCGGCGAGGAGCGCGGCGACCGTCGCCGCTCGCCCGAGGCGCGGCCCGCTCACTTCGCGCTCCGCACGCGCCGCTCGAGCTCGGCGACGTCCATCTGCTCGACGAGCCGCTCGCCGGCGGCGAGCCCCGCGCGCGGGGCGAACGTCACCTTCGAGAGCTGCGGCCGCGCCGCCGCGCCGTCCACGCTGAACTTCCCCTGGGCGAGGCCCGTGACCCGGAAGGCGCCGGCCTCGGCGCCGGAGAGGAACACCACCACCTCCTCGCCCTTCGAGAAGCCGGGCGCGCCGTCCACGCGCTGGCCGATGCCGCCGACGATGCCGCCGGGCACCATCACCGTCACACGGGCCGGGGCGGCGCCGCGCCACACGCTCGTCGGCGCGACCTCGACGTAGGTGAAGATGCGGCGCTGGTCCTCGGCCCAGCGGGCGCTCACGCTCTGCACCTTGCCGCGCACGACGGCGTCGGAGGAGCGGGCGAGATCCTCGACGGTCGCGGGCACGGCCAGCATCGCGCGCGCCGGCGCCGCCGCGAGGACGAGGAGGCACAGGAAGGCGTTTCGCATGAGGGAATCCTAGCTGTACGACGGCCCCGGCGAGCGCGAATTCACGTCCCCTCTTATGTGCTAGCTTCCGCGCGCCATGACGACGGACAAGCCCCGCCTCCGCTTCGCCCCCTCGCCCACGGGCTACCTCCACATCGGCGGTGCGCGCACCGCGCTCTTCAACTGGCTGTGGGCGCGCCGCACCGGCGGCAGGTTCGTCCTGCGCATCGAGGACACCGACCGGGATCGCTCCACGCAGGCCGCGGTGGACGCGATCCTCGACGCCATGCGCTGGCTCGGGATGGACTGGGACGAGGGGCCGGACAACGGCGGCCCCAACGCGCCGTACTTCCAGACCCAGCGCCTCGACGTGTACCGCGCCTACGCGGAGCGCCTCATCCGCGAGGGCAAGGCCTTCGCCTGCTACTGCACGCGCGAGGAGCTCGACGCCGGCCGCAAGCAGGCCGAGGCGGCGAAGGTGCAGTTCCGCTATCCGGGCACCTGCCGCGAGAAGCCCTACGATCGCTCGAAGCCGCACGTCATCCGCTTCCGGATGCCGGAGACCGGCGCGACGACGTACCAGGACCTCGTGAAGGGCCCCATCACCACGCCACACGACACGCTGCAGGACGAGGTCATCCTGCGCGGCGACGGCGTGCCGCTCTACAACTTCGGCGCCCTCGTCGACGACATCGAGATGAAGATCACGCTCGTCGCCCGCGGCGACGACCACGTGAACAACACCGCGCGCCAGATCCTGATGTACGAGGGGCTCGGCGTCGCGCCGCCGACGTTCGCGCACCTGCCGATGATCCTCGGCGCGGACAAGGCGCGGCTCTCGAAGCGCCACGGCGCGACGAGCGTCACCGCGTACCGCGACATGGGGTACCTGCCGCACGCGGTGGTGAACTACCTCGCCCGCCTCGGCTGGTCGCACGGCGACCAGGAGATCTTCTCGCTGGACGAGCTGGTCCGCTTCTTCGACTTCAAGGACGTGGGCGCGACCGCCGGCGTCTTCAACCCCGAGAAGATGTCGTGGGTGAACCACGAGTGGATGCGGAAGCTCCCGCCCGAGGAGCTGGCGCGGCGCGCCCTGCCCTACTTCTTGGCGGCGGGGCTGCCGGCCAAGGACGACGCGCGGCTGCGGCACGTGTGCCAGGTGTACCTCGAGCGCGCGAAGACCTTCGGCGAGATGGTGGCGCAGGCGCGCTACCTGTACGCGCCGATCGCGCTCGACCCGAAGGCGAAGGAGAAGTTCCTCACGAAGGACACGCGGCCGCTCCTCGAGGCGGTGCGCGACGGGCTCGCCGCGATGGCGAACCCCGACGCCGCCGGGCTCGAGAAGCTGTTCCACGACGTGGCCGAGGCGCGCGCGCTCGGGCTCGGCAAGATCGCCCAGCCGGTGCGCGTGGCGCTCACCGGCGGCACCGCCTCGCCCGGCATCTACGACGTCGTCCTCATCCTCGGGAAGGAGGAGACGCTCTCGCGCCTCGACGCCGCCCTGGCGCTCGCCGCGTGACGGGCTGGTCGGCCGCCCGGCGATGCGTTATGGGACGCTTGACGATGCCCTCCCCGTCCCGATATAAGGCCGCGCTCGTCGTGGCCTGGCTCGCGGCACCGGCCATGGCGGCGGAGAGGGCGGCAGGCGCGCACCTCCCCGACGAGGCGCGGCAGGTGGAGCCGAACCGGTATCGAGTCGAGAAGTCGTACGAGGACACGCTCAAGTTCTTCAAGACGGTCTATCCTCCGGCGAAGTACAGGCGTCACGCGATCGCGAACCAGCCCGGGGTGAAGGCCGTCCACATCGAGAACCCGGAGGCGAGGCCGGGCGCGTGGGAAGGGTTGAACGTCTACGAGCTCCAGGGCGAGACGCGCGTGTTCGTGCTCGTCGCGCCGAGCGAGCGAGGAAAGGACCGGCGCGGCAGCCGGTGAGCATTGGGGGATCGTCTAACGGCAGGACGCCAGCCTCTGGAGTTGGCTATCTAGGTTCGAATCCTAGTCCCCCAGCCAGAATTGCAGGACGGTCGTTGACTCCAGACACGACCGCAAGTAGATGGAAGCAGTCTGTGGCCCCTTAGTCTAGTGGTTAGGACGTCGGCCTCTCACGTCGAAGACATGGGTTCAAGTCCCGTAGGGGTCACCATCCCTGCCCCGCCAGCCCTCGTCCAGCTGGCGGGGTTTTTCTTTGCTCCGGTCCCGTAGCGGCCACCGCGGCGGGCACGGTCGGGTCACCACCCGTTGCCGCTCGGCCGTTCTCGCGTCGCCGTGGCGTCCGCGGCCCCGCCGAGCGCGATGTCACCGAGGTCCACGTCCGCGAGATGGCCGACGGTCGCCTCGCGCTCGGCGGGCGCGGAACCGGGCGCGAAGAGGCGGAGCCGGAGCGGCCCCGGCGGAAGCCCGGTCAGCCGGAAGCGCCCGGCGGCGTCGGTCGTCGCCTCGGGGCGCCCGGCGGAACGATCCCCGGTGAGCGCGATGACCGACGCGCCCGCGACGGGGGACCGGCTGCGCGCATCGACGGCGCGGCCCTGCACCGTCGCGCCGGGCTCGAGGAGCACCTCGGCGTCGCGCAGCTCGCCCGGCGCGAGCGACAGCTCCGCGCGCCCCACCCTCCCGCTCGGCGTCCGCACCTGGACGCGGACGGGACCTGCAGGGACGTCGGCGAGCTCGAAGCGATCCCCGCCGAACTCGAACGCGCGCGGCGCCTCGACGCCCTGCGCGCTCCGCGCGCCGGCGGCGCCCCCGAGCGAGCTGGCGACGGAGGCGTCGTCCCCGAGCGCGGCCAGCGCGATCGTGAACCCCGCGAGCGGCGACCCCTCGGGCGCCAGGACGCGGCCGCGCAGCTGGGCCGCCGCGCGGAGCGTCACGACGGTCGGGCCCCCGGCGGCGAGCGGCACGGGCCCTCCAACGCGACCGCCGCGGTACGCGCGCACCTTGAGGCTGCCGCGCTCGGCCAGGTCGACGCGCGCGAGGCCCTCCTCGTCGGTGAGCGCCGAGCCAGCGCTGCGGAGGTCGTCGCCGGCCGTGATCACGACGAGCGTGGCGGCGGATCCGGACCCGCTGGGCTCGAGCACCTGGACGACGGCCGCCGACCCTGGCCCGTCCGGCGCGCCGTCCAGGACGAGATCCACGGTCGAGACCTGGCCCGCCGCGATCCGCAGCGGCACGGGCGCCTGTCGGAGATCGGCGCGGGCGACCTCCCCGGGCACGACCAGCGCGCGGTACTCGCCGGCCGCGAGCTGCAGCGCGTAGCGGCCATCCGCCTCCACCTTCGCCGACGCGACGACGACGGGCGCACCGCGCGTGAGCACCACGACCACCGCAGGGCCCACGGGTCCGCGGTCGCGACGCGTGACGAGCCCCTCGAGCCGGCCCGTGTCGGCGAGCGTGAGGTCGGCCCTCGCAGAGGAGCCCGCGGGGACGTCGACGGACGCCGACACGCCGCTGCTCGCGTCGTCGCGCGCCGCGACGACCTCGGCGCGGCCGGCGTCGAGGCCGGTGAGGCGGTAGCGGCCCACCGCGTCGGTGCGCGCCTCCGCCCGGGCGCCGACCGGCGCCGCGCCACGCTGCCGCTCGCAGCGGACGCGGACGCCCGCGAGCGGGCGCCCCGCCCCGTCCTTCACCGTGCCCTCGATGCTGCCGCTGCGCTCGAGCGCGATGGCGAGCTCGGCCCGTTCGGCGGCGAGCAGCGCGAGGCCCGTCCGCACGGCGCCGCTCCACCCCTCGGCGGTGACGGCGACGTCGTAGGTACCCGCCCCCAGCCCCTCGACGGCGAAGCGGCCACTTCCGTCGGTCCCGGCGCGCCCGAGCTCGCCGCTCGCCTCGTGCGGCGACACGGCGATCGACGCGCCCTGCACCGGGGCGCCGTCGGTCGCGGTCACGACCCCCGCGATCGCACCGGGGCTCCCGAGCCAGATCTCGATACGTGCGCGGCCGCCCGCGCCCACGGTGACGGGTGCTGGCCAGGTTCCCGCGGCGCGATCGCTGCGCCCGCTGACCGTGTACGTGCCGGGCGCCACCTCCACGGCGAAGCCACCGGACGACCCCGCGGTGCCGCGCACGAGCTCCTCTCCGCCCGCCAGCAGCACCTCGGCGCCGGCCGCCGGCGCACCGTCCGGCCCGCGCACGAAGCCCTCGACCACCGCACCCGCTGCGAGCCGCAGCTCGGCGCCATCGCGTGGCGCGATCACCGCGACGCGCGCGCGGGTGAACCCGGTCGCGCTACCCTCGAGGACGTACGCCCCGGGCGCGACCGTGAACCGGAAGCGGCCCGTCGGGTCGGCGGTCGCGGACGCGCGCTCCTCCGGGGGGACGTCCACCGCGGCGAGAGCGCTGTCGCCCGCGGGGACGAGCGACAGCAGCGCGAACGGAACGGGCTCGCCCCTCCCGCGCGCGAGCACGCGCCCGGTGACTGGGACCCCCGCCGCCAGCGCCACCGTCACCCGCGTCCGCGCCTCGCCCGCCGGCCGCACCACGGCGAGGTGCCGCGGCGCGAGGCCGGCGGCGCGCGCCGCGATGAGGTACGTGCCCGGCGCGAGGGCGAGCGCGACGACTCCGTCGGCGCCGCTCGCGGCGGTCGCCGCGAGGCGCCACGCGGGCGCGCCTGTGCCGGGCGCGAAGCCGTGGCGCGTGTACACGCGGACGTCGGCGCCGCCCTGCGGGCCGCCGGCGTGCATGACGACGACCTCCAGCACGCCGTCGCCCGCCGTGGCGGCGCGCTCCGACGGAGCGGGCGCGTCGGCGGGGGCGCCGGGCGCGGACGGGGGCGCGGGTGCGGGTGCCGCCTCGGAGCCGTGCGCCGCGCTCGCGTCGGCGTCGGTCACGCGGGGTGCAGCGGCGCGCTCGAGGAGCCGCTCCCGGCACACCTGGGCGAACGCCAGCGCCGCGAGACAGGTGCAGAGCGCCGCGTGCAGGGCGATGCGAGAGGCCGTCATGGCTTGGGCTGGGTCAACCGTTGCGGTCTCCGCCCGCAGGGAGCTGCCAGGGCGAGTGGCGCCGGCCGATCCGAGCCCGGCGCTCCAGCCCGTCCGAGGCCGTACCGCTTCATCTTGGCGTAGAGCGTGCCCTTTGCGACCCCGAGCGCCCGCGCCGCGCCCGCGACGTTCCCGCGGTGCGCGATGAGCGCCTGTTCACACGCGCGGCGCTCCAGCTCGTCGAGCGGCAAGAGCGCCCCCGGCGCGGCGACCGTCGAGCGCGCGCGGGGGCTCGGCTGCGCGATCAGAGGGGGGATGCGCGTGAGCACGTCCCCGCCCTCGCGGAGCACGCTCAGCTCGCCTTCGATGACGTTGATGAGCTCGCGGACGTTGCCGGGCCAGTCGTACGCCTCGAGCGCCGCGAGCACCGCGGGCACGACGCGCACCTTGCGCCCGGTGCGCTGCTGGTGGAGCCGCAGGCGGTGCTCGACGAGGACCGCCACGTCCTCCTGACGCTCGCGCAGCGGCGCGAGGCACAGGCGGAAGGCGCAGAGGCGGTGGTAGAGGTCGAGGCGGAACCGCCCGGCGTCGACGGCCTCCACGAGGTCGTGGTGCGTCGTCGCGATGATGCGCGCGCGGACGGGGATGTCGCGCGCGCTGCCGAGCCGCTGCACCACGCGCTCCTGGAGGACGCGCAGCAGCTTGCTCTGCATCTCGAGCGGCATGTCGCCGATCTCGTCGAGCAGGAGCGTGCCGTTCCCGGCGAGCTCGAACTTGCCGGCGCGCCCGGCGGCGCGCGCTCCCGTGAACGTGCCGCCCTCGTAGCCGAAGAGCTCGCTCTCGAGGAGCTCGCGCGGGATCGCCGTGACGTTGATGCCGAGGAAGGGCCCGGCGCTGCGCGGGGACGCGTTGTGGATCGCCTGGGCCAGGACCTCCTTGCCGGTGCCGCTCTCGCCGCAGATGAGGACGGGGATGTCGGAGCGCGCGACCTGCTTCGCGTCCTCGACGGCCTCGCGCAGCACGCGCGCCGTGCCCACGATGTCGTCGAAGGTGTAGCGGGCCACCGAGCCCACCATGCGCTGCGCGATGGCGTGCTCGGTCGCGACGTCGCGCAGCGTCGCGACGATACCGCCGTCGTAGCGCTGCGAGCGCACCGTCACCTCGCCGCGCGGGACCGCCACGACGTCCATCACCTGGCTCGGCGCGGCGAGCGCCAGCGCCAGCGCCGCGAGCCCTGGGACGTCGCGCAGGCGGCGCCCGAGCACGCTCTCGCGGCGCAGCCCCA
>JBJMQK010000565.1:0-3152 GCA_045802735.1 Anaeromyxobacteraceae bacterium
GGGCTGGGGCGGCCGATCGCCGTCACGCTCGCGGACGGGGCGAGCCACGTCCGGCTCGAGGTGCGCGACCACGGGATCGGCATCGCGCCGGAGGATCAGCGCCGCATCTTCGGGCGATTCGAGCGCGCGGTGCCCCCCGGCTCGTTCGACGGCCTCGGCATCGGGCTGTGGCTCACGCGCGCGATCGTCGAGGCGCACGGCGGCACCATCGGCGTCGACAGCCGCCCGGGCGAGGGGGCGACGTTCGTGGTCGAGCTGCCGAAGCACGCCCCGGAGCGCTGGAACGACCCGCGCGTGCGCGGGAAGGGCTCGTCGCGCGGCGACGCGGCGGGCTCCGCACGGCGCCGCAGCGGGGCGCTCCCCGCGTCGCCACGACCAGCGCGACGGCCCGAGCCTACGGCACGTATCGCGCCACGACCTCGAGCAGATCCTCGAGCCTGAACGGCTTGCGGATGCCGTGCTCGACGTCGGTGGGGAGGTCCTCCGCCGCCGTCACGGCGCACACGGGGATCCCCGCGAGCCTGGGCTGGCGCTCGCGCTCCCGCAGGAACTCCCACCCGTCCATCACCGGCATCGCGAGGTCGAGCAGGATGAGGCGGGGCTCGCTCTGCCCGGTCCGCAGCGCATCGAGCGCCTCGCGCCCGTTGGCGGCGATGCGGACGGTGTAGCCCTCGTCCTGGAGCGCCTCGGCGATCGCGTCGCGGACCTGCTCGTCGTCCTCGATGATGAGGACCGTCTTGTTGGCTGGATCGAGGAGGACCATGGGCTCGCGGTGTCGGACGATGGAGGGTCGTGAATCATCCCACGGCGGCGGCGACGTTCGCAGCGGTCGATGGGGTGTCGGGCGCGTCTAGTACATCGACTGGACGATCCAGTCGATGTACCGCTCGTTTCCACCTTCGATGGGGAGCCCGATCACCTCGGGGACCTCGTACGGGTGGAGCTGCACCACGCGATCCGAGAGCTCCTGCAACCGCTTCCGGGGCGCCTTCAGGACGAGCAGCGCCTCGGCCTCGTCCTTCACCTCGCCCTCCCAGCGGTAGATCGAGCGGACCGCGGGGATGACGCTGCCGCACGCCGCGAGCTTCTCGAGGACGAGCGTCCGCGCGATCTCCGCCGCCTTCTCGGCGCTGGGCGCGGTCACGAACACGACGACGGTCTCGGTCATCTCCGGATCCCTCAGGCGGTCGATGACGCCCATGCGTTCACAACCCTTCCGCCTTCGCGACGAGCTCCTTCATCACCTCGCTCGTGCCGCCCGCGATCGTGAGCAGGCGCACGTCGCGCCAGGCGCGCGCGACGTCGGTCTCGAGCACGTAGCCCATGCCGCCGTGGAGCTGCATGCAGTCGTAGGCGACGCGCTGCGCGAGGTCGCAGGCGATGAGCTTCGCCATCGAGATCTCCCGCACCGCGGGCGCGCCGCGGTCGAAGAGGTCGGCGGCGCGGTAGGTGAGCCAGCGCGCCGCCTCGACCGCGGCGAGGTGCTCGGCGAGGCGGTGGCGCCACACCTGCATCGACGCGATCGGCCGCCCGAACGCGCGCCGCTCGGTGCCGTAGCGGATGGCGTCGGCGAGCATGAGGCGCGAGGCGGCCACGGCGATCACGGCCGCGACGAGCCGCTCGCCCTGGAAGTTCTGCATGAGGTGCGCGAAGCCCTGGTTCTCCTCGCCGAGGAGGTAGCGCCGCGGCACGCGGCAGCCGTCGAAGAAGAGGAGCGCGGTGTCCGACGCGTGGTTCCCCACCTTCTCGAGCTTCCTCGAGACGGAGAAGCCGGCGACGTCGGTCGGGAAGGTGAGGAGCGAGAGCCCGCCCGCGCCCGGCGCGCCGGTGCGCACGGCGAGCGTGAGGAAGTCGGCGCGCGTGCCGTTCGTGATCCAGGTCTTCGCGCCGTCGACCACCCACTCGTCGCCCGCCGCGCGCGCCGTGGTGCCGATCGCGCCGACGTCGGACCCTGCGTCCGGCTCCGAGATGGCGAGGGCCGCGATCTTCTCTCCGCGGATCGCCGGGGCGAGGAACTCGCGCTTCTGCTCGTCCGTGCCGAGGTCGGCGATGACCGGGATCGCCATCTCGCCCTGCACCAGCATCGCCATGTCGAGGCCCGCGCAGCGCGAGCGGACGAGCTCCTCGGCGTAGGCGACGACGTACCAGGCGTCGAGCGCCGAGCCGCCCCAGGCTACCGGGTGGCGAATGCCGAACCAGCCGAGCTCGCCGAACCGCCGGAAGAGCTCCACCGGGAACGCCGCGGCCTCGTCCCACTCGCGCGCGTGCGGCGTGAGCTCGGCCAGGACGACGGCCCGCACCGAGCGGCGGAACGCCTCGTGGTCTTCGGTGAAGGGTTCGAGGCGCGCGGACATGAGGGTGAGCTCGTCTCATCCTAACGCGGCGGCGCCGATCGTCCGGGCGATCCGGCGCCGCGGCGGCGATACCCGCGCGGGGCCGCGACAGCGCGGGCGCGTTCACTGCGCGTGCCGTGCGGCGCAAACGACCTTGCGGGCGTGCGCTCGCTCATTTAATCACAGCCCGTCCGCGTCGGACGTTCTCACACCCACACGAGGAGTGATTCATGCGCAACGCTTGGGCCGCGACGTTCGCCATCATCGCCGCGCTGTCGGCGACACCCGCCTTCGCACAGAAGAGCAGCACGGAATCGGCCATCCGCGGCCAGAAGGGCCGCTACGGCGACGCCGGCTGCGGGCTCGGATCGATGGCCTTCGGCGAGCAGCAGGGCTTCGTCCAGATCCTCGCGGCGACGACGAACGGGTTCTTCGGTACCCAGACGTTCGGCATCACCACGGGTACGTCCAACTGCCAGGGGCTCTCGAGCGGCGCGCAGGCGAGCCGGATCTTCGTCGAGGCGAACCGCGAGGTCCTCGCGAAGGACATCTCGCGCGGGACCGGCGAGACGATCGGGACGCTCACCTGGATCGCGGGCTGCAGCGACTCGCGCGCGGTGGGCGCCACGCTCCAGAAGGAGTTCAAGTCCATCTTCCCCAACGAGAGCGTCTCGAACGATGCCGTCACGGCCACCATCCTGAAGACGCTCAAGTCGGACCCGTCCCTCGCCTGCCAGAACATCGGGTAGGATCCACCGCACCTCGCGGCGGAGCGGGGGCCTCGCCGCCCCCGCGGCTTTTTTGATCTCGCTCCAGCTG
>JBJMQK010000126.1:0-11941 GCA_045802735.1 Anaeromyxobacteraceae bacterium
TCCAGATTCGTCGCGCTGCGCCACAGCGCGATGCCGAGGAGGGCGAGCGCGCCGGCGAGCACCGCCGCGCCGGCGGCGGCGGGAACGAACGGCTCCGTGACCGCGATGACGGGCAGGAGGACCAGCGCGGCGGTGCCGAGCTGGAGGGTGGCGACGAACGCCCGCCGCGGCGCCTCGGCGAGGTCGAGGGCCCCCGGCGCGCCCTCGGGCAACGCCGCGGAGGCGATCGCGAGGCCGAGCCGCCGCGCCGGCCATGACGTAAAGCGACCCCGATCCATAGCGTTCGCGAAGAGGACGGCGGCCGCCCGCATGCGCGTGGCGCGCGCGCACCTGCCGCGGCAAGGATGCGCCGACTCGCCGTCCACGAGGAGTGCCCCATGCCCCAGATCCCAGGCCTGCGCGCGGCCCTGTTCGACGCCTACGGGACGCTCTTCGACGTCGCGAGCGCCGCCTCGGCGGCGCGGGACGCGCTCGGCGAGCGCTGGGAGCGCGTCGCCGAGGTGTGGCGATCGAAGCAGCTTCAGTACACCTGGCTCAGGAGCCTCGAGGGGCGCCACGCCGACTTCGCCGCGGTGACCGCCGACGCGCTCGACTTCGCGCTCGAGGCGGTGGGGGTCGCGCGCGACGCGGCGCTGCGGGCGCGGCTCCTCGACCTCTACGAGCGCCTCGCCGCCTACCCCGACGCGCGCGACGCGCTCGCCCGCGCCAGGGCGGCCGGGCTCCGCACCGGCATCCTCTCGAACGGGACGCCCGCCATGCTCGCCGCCGCCGTGCAGAGCGCCGGCCTCGCCGACCTCCTCGACGCGGTCATCTCGATCGAGGAGGTCGGGATCTACAAGCCGCACCCGTCGGTGTACGCGCACGGCGCGAAGCGGATCGGCGCCGCGCCCGCCGAGATCCTGTTCGTCTCGTCGAACGGCTGGGATGCGGACGGGGCGAAGGCGTTCGGCTACCGCGTCGTCTGGTGCAACCGCGCGGGGGCGCCTCAGGAGCGCCTCCCGCACGCGCCCGACGCCGTCGTGACGACGCTCGCCGACGTGACGGGGCTCGTGCGCTGACCGCTGCGCGCCCGCGCGCAGGCGCGCCGTCGGCAGACCGGGACCCCGCGGCGCATTAGACACCACCGCATGGACGCGGCTCCGGAGGGGATCGTCGTCGGCGCGGGCGTCGCCGGCCTCGCGTGCGCGCAGGCGCTCGCCGCGGCGGGGCGCGCGCCGCTCGTCGTCGAACGCGCTCGCGGCGTCGGCGGGCGCTGCGCCACGCGCCGCGTGGGCGGGCAGCCCGTGGACTTCGGCGTGGCATTCCTGCACGGCCGCGACCCGGCCTTCCTCGCGGCGCTGCGCGCCGTGCCGGCGACCGTCCTCGAGGGCTGGCCCTCCGAGATCCACGGCAGCGGCCCGCCGTGCCAGCCGGAGGCCTTCGCCGTGGGTGAACAGCGCCTCGCCTACGCGGAGGGGGTCACCGCGTTCCCGGAGCACCTCGCGAGCGGGCTCGCGCCGCGCCTCGACGCGCGCGTCGTGGGCCTCGCGCCCGCGGGCGACCGCGTGGCGCTCCTGCTCGATGGAGGCGGTCGGCTCGAGGCAGCGTACGTCGTGCTCGCGCTCGCGCCGGAGCAGGCGGTGGAGCTGCTCGCGACGTTCCCGGACGCGCCGCCCGAGGTGAAGAGTGCCCGCGCCGTCCTCGAGCTGGTGCCGAGCCACGCCTGCCTCGCGCTCCTCGCGACCTACCCGGACGACGCGCCCCGGCCGACGTGGGACGTCAGCTATCCGGAGACCTCCTCCGTCGTCCAGCTCGTGTCGCACGAGTCGAGCAAGGGTCGCGCGGGCCCGCTCGCGCTCGTCGCCCAGGCCCACGCGGCCTGGTCGCGCCAGCACCTCGACGAGGATCGCTGGGACGAGGTGCTGCTCCGCGAGCTCTCGCGGATCCACGGCCCGTGGGCGGCGCGCCCGGCGACCGTCGAGCGCCACCGCTGGCGGTACGCCCGCGGCGACGCCTTCGCCGAGCTGGCGTCGCCGCTCTGGCTCGCGCTCCCCGGCGGCGCGCGCCTCGGCCTCACCGGCGATCGCTTCGCCCCCGGCGGCGGCGTCGAGGCGGCGTGGCACGCCGGGCGGCGCCTCGCGGCGCGCATCCTCTCGGAGACCCCACCATGAGCGAAGACCCGCTGCGCCGGCTCGTCCTGCGCGACCACGACCACGAGTGCGAAGGGTTCGGCGCCGCGAAGCTGTGCGTGAAGGTCGTCGCCGTCGCCGACCTGCCCACGCGCGCCGGCCACTTCCGCATCGTCGCGTTCTGGAACAACCGCGACGGGAAGGAGCACGTCGCGATGGTCCACGGCGACGTCGTCGGCGCCTCGGCGGTCCCGGTGCGGCTCCACTCCGAGTGCCTGACGGGCGACGTCAGGGGGTCGCTCCGCTGCGATTGCCGCGACCAGCTCGTCGAGGGGCTCGCCGCGATCCGCACGCACGAACGAGGCGTGCTCCTCTACCTGCGCCAGGAGGGCCGCGGCATCGGCCTCGTGAACAAGATCCGCGCCTACGCGCTGCAGGAGCAGGGGCTCGACACGGTCGAGGCGAACCTCGCGCTCGGGTTCCGCGACGACGAGCGCGACTACGCCGTGGCGGCGCACATGCTCCACAGCCTGGACGTGCGCTCGGTCCGGCTCATCACCAACAACCCCGACAAGATGCGGCAGCTCGCCGAGCACCGCGTGCCGGTCATCGACCGCATCCCGCACGTCATCCCGCCGAACGAGTTCAACCGCTTCTACCTCGAGACGAAGGCGCGGCGCTCGGGCCACCTCATCGACCTCGTCGGCGGGGAGAACCGGCGGATGATCGAGCAGAGCGACCCGCCCATCGTGGCGGGGATGGTGGTGGACGGCGGCGAGACCCCGGCGTGAGCGCATGCCGCCCTTCGACTCCCCCCTTCGACTCCGGAGCTGCGCGCCTACGCTCAGGGCGAACGGAGGAGGTCCTCCGCTGCCGCCGCGTCGGGCGCCTCGCCCGGGACCGGGTCGATGCGGGCGAGGATGCGCGCGACGGCGCGCTCGAGCCGGTCGCGCAGCTCGCGCGGCGGGTCGCCGCCGCTGCGGCGCACCTTCGCGAAGATCTCCTCGAGCGCGCGCCGCTCCGGGCGCGCGAGGTCGGCGACGATCCCGGCCCGCACCGAGCCGTCGCCCGCGAGCGCGGCCGCCCCGCGCCGCGCGTGCGTGCGGCGCACCACGTGGTCGTAGTGGAGGAGCGCGCGGTCGAGCAGGACCCACGGGAAGTTCGGCTTCGCGTGCGGACCGATGGTGAAGCGCCGCCCGCCGCTCATGTAGCGCCGGGCCACGTCCACCCAGCCCACGAGCCCGCCGGCCGTCACCTGCCGCGCGCGCACGAAGCGGCGGCCGATGCCGTAGAGCGCGGTCCCGCCGCCGACGAGCCCGCCGAGGAACGCGCCCGCCATGAGGCTCGCCCCGCCCACCGCGGCGTCGACCGCGCCGCCCACCGCCACGCCGGCGAGCGCGCTCGCCGCGACGAGCTCCCCGGGCGTGAGCCCGAGCAGGTTCCAGGTGTCCTCGGCGAAGAGGTCCTGGTCGAAGACGGGGCGCTCGAGCGCGGCCGCGGCGAAGCCCGCGTCGCGGTGGCCGTAGAGCGCCTCCACGCGGCGGCGGGCCCGCTCCTCGCGCGCGCGCAGCGCGTCGTGGAAGCTCCGCTCCAGCCGGTCGCGCTCGCGCTCGAGGTCGCCCTCCTCGGCGGCGGTGATCTCCTCCGTGTACGACAGCTCGTCGGCGAGCAGGTCCGCGATCTCCGCGGCGGCGTCGGCGCGCCTGCGGCGGCGCTGGGCGACGAGCGCGGTGCGCGCCGCGTCGATGGGCGCCCGCCACCCGGGCCTGAGCTCGCGAAAGGTCTCGAGGAGCCGCAGCCGCTCCTCGAAGGTGACGGCGAAGGCATCGAAGTCGCGGACGAAGCGGAAGTACTGGTCGAGCGCGCGGTGCCACTCGGCGGTGTGATCGCCCTCGCCGATGCGGTTCACGAGCGCCATCCCGGGCTGGCCGGTCCAGCGCAGGATCTCCATCTCCGCCTCGTAGTTCGTGCGGAAGGGCTTCGTCCCGTCGACGACGTAGAGGACGCTCGCGCCGCCGAGGATGGGCGCGAGGAGCCGCCGCTCGTCGACGAACTCCTGGCTGCCCTCGTGCGCCCGCACGAACTCGGCGACGCGCGCCGGCCGCTCCGCCGCCGAGACCTCGCGCGCGCGCAGCCAGGCGAGCGCGCGCGGCGCGTCCTCGAACCCCGGCGTGTCGACGAGGACGAACAGCGTCTCGCCGTCCACGCGCACGGGGAACTCGCGGACCTCGACGGTCGTGCCCGGGCGCGGGTCCACGCGGACTGAGTCGTCCTCCGCGAGCGTGGAGACGATGCTCGACTTGCCCTTGTGGACGCGGCCCACCACCGCGAAGCGCGGGACGTGGTCGGTCACGGCGGCGCCTCCGCGCCCGCGGCGGGCTCGACCTCGAGGTACGGGTCGGCGAGCGGGGCGAGCCCCTCCTGCCAGAGCCGCACGTCCTCCGCCGCGGGGGAGGCGAGGCCGCCCGGCGACGCGCCGACGAGGAGCACCAGGACGTGCCGCCGCGGCCCGGCGGCGGCGCGCACCTCGCGCAGGAGCCGCAGCGTCGCGCGATCCGGCGCCTCGAACCCCTCCGCGACGACCACCACGCGCTCCGCGCCGTCGACGACGCGCGCCCACTCCACGCCGCCCTCCTCGTAGTCGCGGCCGCCGGCCGGCTGCACGCGCGCCACCGCGCAGCGCGTCACCCGGGCCACGAGCGCGTCGAGCTCGGGGAGGGGAGGGACGTCGCGCCAGAGCACGACCGCGCAGCGCGCGGCGGTCGCGGCCCCGTTCGCCGCCGCCCGCTGCGGCGGGGCCGACCGCGCGGGACCCGCGATCTCGGGATCGAGCGCGCCCGTCGCGACGTCCGGCTCGGCGAGGCGGCGCGCGAGCCGCGCGAGCTCCGCGTCGTCGAGCGGGAGCCGCGCGAGGAGGCGTCGCGTGCGCAGCGTCGCGGCGAGGAGCGTCGCCGCGCGCGGCAGGAGCCCGTAGCAGGCGAGCGAGGCGAGGAGGAACGGCCACCAGCCTCCGACGAGGTCGGGCCGGAGCGCGCGGCGCGCGCCCGAGAGGACGTAGGCGCCCTCGAGGCGCGAGTAGCGCGTGGCCTCGACGAGCTCGCGCGTGGGCGACGCCTGCGGGAGCGCCCACCCGAACGGCGCCGAGAGCGCGTGGACGATGGCGTGGAAGCGGCCCGCGTCGAGCTCGACGAGCGTCGTGCTCCACGAGAAGGCCACGTCGGAGAAGACGACGAGGCGCAGGCAGCCGAGGAGCGCGCCGACGTTGAAGGCGACGCCGAACGCCTGGGTCATGCCGAGGAGGACCCAGGGCTCGACGTGGTGGTACAGGGAGCGGCGGCTGCGGAGGCGGTGCCACAGGGCGCGCCACTCCTCGGCCCGCGCACCGCCGGCCTGGAGCGCGCGCCCGGCGAGGCGCGGATACACCGCCGCGACGAGGCCGCGGACGACGCCGAGGAGCGGCCTCCCCACGGCCGCGAGCGGCAGGACGAACGACCCGAGGAGCAGGGCGAAGAGGAGGACCTGGAGGAGGACGAAGGCGAGGAGGAAGTCCCACACGTTCACCGGGTCGCGCCCGGTGTAGCGGAGCACCGCCGCCGCGGCGCCCCAGCCCAGCGCGAGGCCGCCCACGACGAGCGCGGAGCGGACGCCGCGCAGGGCGCCGGCGACCGTCGCGCCCGGGTAGAGGCGGCCCGGCTCGTGCTCGCGCAGCGCCCCGAGCCACGCGGAGAAGAGGGCGCCCGGCCCGCGGCCCGCATGCCTGCCGCGGTGCGCCTCGCCCGCGGCGCGCTCGCGCAGCAGCGCGCGGTCGCGGGCGGCCACGGCCGCGGGGTCGGCGTCGCGGTCGCGGGCGAGCTGGGCCTCGAGGTCGATGAGGTCGGGGAGCGTCATCGGCGCAGGCGGTGGGCGCGTCCGGGCACGCCTACAACATAGCGACGGCGAGCGGGCGGCGCGGCGACGGCTCGCCACCCGCCACGCGGCATGGCCCTCCCGCCTCGTTCTCTGCTATTCGTCCACCGCTCGACATGCGCCCCGCCCCGCCCCCCATCGGCCCCGCACCGGAGCTCTCCGTCGTCATCCCCCTCTTCAACGAGGAGGAGAACGTCGCGCCGCTCCTCGCCGAGCTCATGGCCGCCCTGCGCGCGCTGGGGCGGCGGCACGAGGTGATCTGCGTCGACGACGGCAGCGCCGACGGGACGTTCGCCGCGCTCGCGGCCGCGGCGCGGCAGTACCCGGCGCTGCGCGTCATCCGCTTTCGCCGCAACTTCGGGCAGACCGCGGCGATGTCCGCCGGCATCGAGGCGGCGCAGGGCGACGTCGTCGTCCCGATGGACGGCGATCTCCAGAACGACCCCGCCGACATCGGGCGGCTCCTCGCCGAGCTGGAGCGCGGCCACGAGGTCGTGTCCGGGTGGCGGCGCGCGCGCGCCGACAAGGAGTTCGGCCGGAAGCTCCCGTCGCGCATCGCGAACCGCCTCATCAGCGCGGTCTCGGGCGTGCGCCTGCACGACTACGGCTGCTCGCTCAAGGCCTACCGTCGCGAGGTGCTCGAGGGCGTGCGGCTCTACGGTGAGATGCACCGCTTCATCCCGATCTACGCGAGCTGGCAGGGGGCGCGCGTCAGCGAGCTGGAGGTGAACCACCGCGCGCGCCGCGCCGGGAAGTCGAAGTACGGGCTCGGCCGCACGTTCAAGGTGATCCTCGATCTCCTCGTCGTGAAGTTCCTGGCGAGCTTCATGACGCGCCCGATCTACGTGTTCGGCGGCGTCGGCGTCGCCGCGCTGGGCTGCGGGTTCGTCGCCTTCGCCGCGGCGCTCGCCTACAAGCTCACTGGCCAGAAGGATCTCGTCGAGACGCCGCTGCCGCTCCTCGCCGTCGCCTTCGCCCTCGCCGGGGTGACGTGCATCCTCATGGGCCTCCTCGCCGAGCTGGTGATTCGCACGTACTACGAGTCACAGGGGAAGCGCCCCTACCTCGTCGCGGAGGAGATCGACGGACGGGCTGCCGCCGCGGCGGGTCGCGAGGAGGCGGGCCGGTAGCATGTGCGGCATCGCCGGCGAGCTGCGCTTCGATCGCGCGCCCGACGCCGCGGCGGTGCGCCGGATGTCCGACGCGCTCCGCCACCGCGGCCCCGACGCCGAGGGCCATGCCGCGGTGCCGCACGTCGCGCTCGCGCACCGGCGCCTGTCGATCCTCGACCTCGCGGGCGGCGGCCAGCCCATGGAGCGCGAGGGCTGCACGATCGTCTTCAACGGCGAGGCCTACGACTTCGCGGCGCTGCGGGCCGAGCTCGCCGCGCGCGGCCACCCCTTCACGACCCGCAGCGACACCGAGGTCGTGCTGCGCGCCTACCTCGCCTTCGGCGAGGGCTTCGTGGAGCGCGTGCACGGCATGTTCGCGCTCGCGCTGTGGGACGCGCGCTCGGAGAAGCTCCTGCTCGCGCGCGATCGCCTCGGCAAGAAGCCGCTCTACTACGCCCTCGCCGCCGGGGGCGGGTGGCGCGAGGAGCCGCCGGCGACCGACGCGGTGGAGGAGGCGACCGGCGCCGTCTTCGCGTCGGAGCTGAAGGCGATCGCCGCGCACGGCGCGGTGCCGCGCGAGCTCGACCACGCGGCGCTGGTGCGCTACCTCGCGGTCGAGTACGTGCCGGCGCCGCGGAGCATCCACCGCGCCGTCTTCAAGCTCCCCGCCGCGCACCTCGCGGTGCTCGACCGCCGCGGCTTCCGGCTGCGCCGCTTCTGGAGCCCGCCCCCGCCGCTCCGCGCCCGCGACGCGCCGCCGTTCCGGGAGGCGTGCGGCGAGCTCGTGCGCCGGCTCGACGCCGCCGTCGCGAAGCGGCTCGTCGCCGACGTGCCGGTGGGCGTCTTCCTCTCCGGCGGCGTCGACTCGAGCGCCATCGCGGCGCTCGCGGCGCGCCACGCGCACCCGATCCGCACCTTCTCCATCGGGTTCGAGGAGGCGTCGTTCGACGAGTCGCGCTGGGCGCGGCTCGCGGCCGACCACGTCCACTCCGACCACCACGAGCAGCGGCTCTCCGGGCGCGCCTGCCTCGACCTCGTGCCGGACGCGGTGGAGGTGCTCGACGAGCCGTTCGCGGACCCGAGCATCCTCCCCACCTTGCTCCTCTCGCGCTTCGTGCGGCGGCACGTGACGGTGGCGCTCGCCGGCGACGGCGGCGACGAGCTGTTCGCCGGCTACGACACCTTCCTCGCGCACGGGCCGGCGGCGCTCGCGGCCCGCCTGCCGCGGCGCGCGCTCGCGGCGGTCGGGTTCGCGGCGGGGCTCCTCCCGGCATCGTCCCGCAACATGAGCCTCGAGTTCCGCGTGAAGCAGTTCCTGCGCGGCCTCGACGGCGACGCCTCGGTCCGTCACCAGGCGTGGATCGGCTCCTTCACGCCGCCGGAGATCGCCCGCCTCGTCACCCCCGACCTCCGCCGACTCGCCGTGCCCGAGGTCGCCTGGGCCGAGGTGCTGGAGGACGCGCGCCGCGCCCGCGCGGCGGGCGTCGCGCCGGGCTCGGTGGACGAGGCGCTGCGCTTCTTCCTCGGGCGGTACCTCGCCGACGACATCCTGGTGAAGGCGGACCGCGCGTCGATGGCGGCGTCGCTCGAGGTGCGGGCGCCGTTCCTCGACACCGACGTCGTCGAGTACGCGCTGCGGCTGCCCGCGAGCTACAAGCTCGGGCCGGGGCGGACGAAGCGCATCCTCAAGGCGGCGCTCCGCGGGATCGTCCCGGAGGCGATCCTGCGCCGCCCGAAGAAGGGCTTCGGCATCCCGGTCGCCGCCTGGATCCGGGGCCCGCTGCGCCCGATGTTCGAGGACCTCTTCTCGCCGGCGTCCCTCGCGCGCGCCGCGGTGCTCGACCCGCGGGAGGCCCGGGCGCTGCTCGACCGCCACCTCGCGGGCGCAGTCGATCTGCGGAAGCCGCTGTGGACCATCGCGTCGTTCCTGCTCTGGCAGCGCCGCTGGGCCGCCGGGGCGAGGGCGGCGCAGGCGCCCGCCGCGGCGCGTCGCCCCGCCGTTCTCGAGAGCCCGCCTTGAACGAGCCCCGCATCTCCGTCGCCGTCCCGGCCTACGACGAGGGCGAGCACCTGCCCGGCTTCCTGCGCGACCTCGCCACCCGCGGCGCGGCGGAGCGGCGCGTCGCGGTGGAGCTCGTCGTCGTCGACGACGGCAGCGCGCCCGCGGACGCGGCGCTCTACGCCGCGGCGGTCCGCGGCGCGGAGGCGATCCTGCGCGAGGCCCGCGCCCCGCACGCGGTGCGGCTCGTGGCGCAGGCCTCGAACGGCGGGAAGGGCGCCGCGATCCGGCGCGGCTGGGCCGAGGCGCGCGCCGACGCGGGGTGGCTCGGCTTCCTCGACGCCGACGGCGCCGTGAGCGCGGGCGAGTTCTGGCGCCTCGCGGCGCGCCTGGGCGGCGAGCCGCCGTTCGACGTGCTCTGCGGCGCGCGCATCCTCATGGCGGGCCGCACGATCGAGCGGAGCCTGTTCCGCCACCTGCAGGGGCGCGTCTTCGCGACCCTGACCGAGCAGGCGTTCCGGCTCGGGTTCTACGACACGCAGTGCGGGGTGAAGTTCGCGCGGGCAGGGCTCCTGCGGCCGCTCGTCCCGCACCTCCGCGAGCGCGGCTGGCTCCTCGACGTCGAGATGCTGGCGCTGCTGCAGCGCGCGGGCGCGTGCTGCGTGGAGGAGCCCATCGACTGGGCCGACGTCGGCGCCTCGAAGGTGCGCTTCGGGGTCGACGCGGCGCGGATGGCGCTCGGGCTGTGGGAGATGCGCCGCCGCCTCGACGCGCTCACGCTCCCGGCGGAGCGCTCGGCCGTGCCGGACGACCTCGACGATGCGCCCGGCGTTCCCGGCGCCGCGGCGGACGCCGGGCGCCGCGTCAGGGCCTGAGCGCGCTCGCGTCGCTGGGGGGCGTCGACCTACGGGCGACGGTACACGGCGACATCCGACGGCCTCGCGACGAGGCGGTAGTGCTCGCGCACATACTCATCGAGAGCGGGGACCTCGCGCATCGGGAAGAGCGCCCAGTGGTGGAGGTCGCCGGTCGCGGTGTCGAGGACGAGCGCGGGGCGGTTGGCAGCGAGGTCGGCGAGGGTCGCCGTCACGTCGCGCTGCGACGGGTGCCATGCCAGACGGGCCGGATCGGCGTGCTCCGGGTCGAGATCGCCGACGTGAAAGGACGCGCGGAGGTAACGGGTACCCGGCAGCCGCTCGGCGGCGCAGTAGAGGATCGAGAGATCCCCCCACACGAACATGCGGTCCGACGGGTCGCTGTGGGTCTTCACCCAGGAAGCGAGCGCGCGGACGCGCTCATCCTGGAGCGGGTATCCGCCGGCGAGGCCGCGGCCGAGGGTGTACGCGAGGTAGCCGGCCACCGGCAACGCCGCCAGGGCGAGGGCGGCGCGCCGCAATCCGGGTGAGCGTTCCCGCCAGCGCTGGCACAGCGTGACGAGCGGGCCCGCGCCGAGGAGCGCGAGAGGAGGAACGAACTGCAGGAAATAGTGCTCGTAGAACCGGCCGCCGATCGAGACGGCGACGGCCGTCATCGCGAGGAGCGTCACGAGGATGCGATGGAACAGCGACGGCGCGCGGCGACTCCCCCACAGCGCCAGCGCCCAGGGCACGGGCGTGGCGGCGAGGATACAGACCGCCACGCCAGCGGCTGCCCGCCCGCCGCTGAACCTCGACCCGGAGTGGACCTGTGCGAAGGTGCGCGAGACCAGCCACTCGACGCTTCCACCGAGAGCGCCGATCGAGGCGAAGGCGGCCGCGACGACCGACAAGGCCGCGGCGCATCCGAGCAGGAACGGCGCGAGCTGCACCAGCTCGCGAGCCCGGGCCCTCCTCGGAGCGGTCACCCACGCATGCCAGAGGTGCCCGACGACCACCGCCACGATGAGCACGGCAGCCTGCTGCTTCGCGAGCGCCGCCAGGCACGCCGCGACCCCGGCGCCCGCCTCGAGGCGGGCGCGCATCGCGGTCTCGCGTCCGGCGCGCGCGAGCAGCCACAGCGCCACGGCGACGGGGAGGTTCATGAGCAGCTCGGCGCTCACGGACGGCGACTCGCACAGCCCCGCCGCCACCGCGAGCCAGGCCGCCGCCCACGCCCGGCGCACGTCACCCGCCCACGCGCGGGCCGCCGCGAACAGCGCGACGGAGGTCAGGAACACCACGACGACGCCGACGACCCGGACCGCGAGGATCCAGTGCGACCCGCCGAGCGCGTTCGCGAGCGCGTACGCAGCGTACGTGAGCGGCGGCTTGTTGTCGACGACGCCGACATAGGGACGGGCGCCGTCCTGCACGAGGCGCGCGAACAGGTGGAAGTCGCACTCGTCGACGTTCACGATCCCGAACGCGAAGCCCGCCGCGCGCAGGAACGCGATCGTCAGGAAGAGCGCGACGAACGAGCTCGCCATCCGCCGTGAGAGCTGCATCGCCTGTCCGGGGCTGCGGCGCAGCATGTCGGCCCGCTCACGCTACGGCGCCGCCCGCTGCGAGGCGTCGGGCTGCTGCTCGGCGGCGGGGGCGCCACACACGTCCGCCGCGAGGCGTCGTGGGAACGCGAGGAGCAGCGCCGGCAGCAGCACGAGCGCGGTGAGCAGCGTCGTCACCTCGCCAGCCATCGCGTACCAGCCAAACGCCTGCAGCGCGCGGTTGAGCGAGAGGATGAGCGACCCGTAGCCGACCATCGTCGTCCACGAGCAGAGCGCCACCGCCGGTCCCACCTCTGCCAGCGCCGGCATGACGTTGCCGCGGGCGCGCATGCGCGCGATGACGTTCACACCGTAGTCCACCGCGATGCCGAAGGTGATCGGGTAGACGATGAAG
>JBJMQK010000237.1:0-3316 GCA_045802735.1 Anaeromyxobacteraceae bacterium
CCGCGATCCCGACGCGGCGGTGCGAGCGGCGGCGGCGCGGGCGCTCGGCCGCGCGCGAGCGGCGGCCTCCGCTCCCGCGCTGGAGGAGCTCGCCGCGGATGCCGCCGCGCCGGGCGAGGCCGCGGCCGCGGCGCTGCACGCGCTCTCCGAGCTGGGCCTCGCCCGCCCCGAGGTCCTGGCGCGCGCCGCCCGCCACCCGGACGCCGAGGTGGTGAAGGAGGCGGTGCTCGCCGCCGTCGCCGTCCCCGGCGCCGCCGCATCGGCGCTCCTCCTCGCCGCCGCGGCGCACGCGCGCTGGGACGTCCGCAGCGCCGCCGCGCGCGCGATGGGCGAGCGCGGCGACCGCGCGCTCGCGGATCCCCTGCGCCGGCTGGCGGCGATCGAGGGCGATCCGCTCGTCGTCGAGGCGCTCCAGGCGGCGCTGCGGCGCCTCGAGGCGCAGGCGCAGCGATGAGCTTCCGCGCCGCGCCCGCGATGTCGCTCGAGCACTACCGCCTCCTGCGCGACCTCATCTACGCCCACAGCGGGCTCTCGTTCGGCGAGGACCTGCGCTACCTCGTCGAGCGCCGCCTCGCGCCGCGCCTGCAGTACCACGGGCTCCAGGACTTCGGCGCGTACTACCGGTTCCTGCGCCACGACGCCGCGCGCCGCGCCGAGCTCGAGACCGCGACCGAGGTGCTGACGACGAACGAGACCTACTTCTTCCGCGAGGCGCACCAGCTGCGGTCGTTCGCGGAGGAGCTCTTGCCGGTCCTCGCGCGCGAGAACGCCGCCCTCCGGCGCCTGCGCATCTGGAGCGCCGGGTGCTCCACGGGCGAGGAGGTCTACACGATCGCCATCCTCCTCGCGCAGAGCGGGCTCTTCGAGGGGTGGGACGTGGACGTCTTCGGCTCGGACATCGCCCGCCGTGTCCTCGCGGTGGCGCGCGCCGGCGTCTACGGGCCGCACGCCTTCCGCACGCCCGAGGCGGAGGCGCTGAAGGGCTGGTTCCGCGCGGTCGGCGGTCGCTGGCAGGTGCGCGACGACGTGCGGCGACTCGCGAGCTTCGGGCACCTGAACCTGCTCGACGAGGGGGCGCTCAGCCTCGTCACGTCGGTCGACGCGATCTTCTGCCGCAACGTCATGATCTACTTCGACCTGGCGGCCCGGCGGCGCGTCGTCGCCGCGTTCCACGCGCGGCTGCGGCCCGGCGGGCACCTCCTCGTCGGGCACTCGGAGTCGCTCCTCAACGTGACCGGCGACTTCCAGCTCGTGCACCTGCGCCACGATCTCGTGTACCGCAAGCCGCTCGAGGCGCCGGACGCGCGCGCGGCGCCGCGGAAGATGTTCTTCGCGGAGGAGGGGTGATGGCGGACCTGATCCAGCGCACTGCACTCGTGGTCGACGACAGCGCCGCGATGCGGCGGCAGCTCGCCCACGCGCTGCAGCGCATCAACGTCGCCGCCGTCGAGGCGACGGACGGGGCCGACGCCTGGCGCCGCCTCCACGCCGCGGCCGTGGACATCATCCTCACCGACGTGAACATGCCGCTCATGGACGGCCTGAAGCTCGTGGGCCTCGTCCGCGGCGGAGGCGCGCACCGCGCGACGCCGATCGTCGTCATCACCACCGAGTCCGCCGAGGAGGACCGCCGCCGCGCGCTCTCCGCCGGTGCGAACGGCTACCTGGTGAAGCCGGTGCAGGGCCACCAGGTCGTGGAGCTCGTGAAGACGCTGCTCGGGGGCTGAGCGCGGCTGCGCGCAGCGCGGACCCCTGTCACGGCGTGATGCGCTCCATCATCCGGGCGAACGGGATCGTCTCGCGGACGTGGTGGAGGCCGCAGATCCAGGCGACGCAGCGCTCGACGCCCATGCCGAAGCCGGCGTGCGGCACCGACCCGTAGCGGCGGACGTCGAGGTACCACTCGAACGCCTCCTTCGGGAGCTGGTGCTCCGCGATCGCCGCCTCGAGCACCGCGAGGTCGTCCTCGCGCTGCCCGCCGCCGATGATCTCGCCGTAACCCTCCGGCGCGAGCACGTCGCAGCCGAGCGCCACCTTCGGATCGGCGGGGTCCTTCTTGAAGTAGAACGCCTTCATCGAGGCGGGGTAGCGGTGGACCATGACCGGCCGGTCGTAGGCGGACGCGACGATCGTCTCCTCGTCGCCGCCGATGTCGTCGCCCCAGGTCATCGGGTGTCCCGCCTTCCGGATCACCTCCACCGCCTCGGTGTAGGTGATGCGCGGGAAGGGCGCGGCGACGGCCCTGAGCTTCGAGACGTCGCGCTCGAGCACCGTCGCGAGCTCCTTCTCGTGCTTCGCGAGCGCCGTCTGGACGACCGACGCGACGAGGTCCTCCATGAGCTGCATGTCGCCGTCGAGGTCCATGAAGGCCACCTCCGGCTCGACCATCCAGAACTCGGTGAGGTGCCGGCGCGTCTTCGACTTCTCGGCGCGGAAGGTCGGGCCGAAGCAGTAGACCTTCCCGAGCGCCATCGCGGCCGCTTCCATGTAGAGCTGGCCCGACTGCGTGAGGTAGGCCTTGCCGAGGTCGAAGTAGGGGACCTCGAACAGCGTGGAGGTGCCCTCGCACGCGCTCGGGGTGAAGATCGGCGCGTCGACGAGCGTGAACCCGCGCCCGTCGAAGAAGTCGCGGATCGCCTTCTCCACCGTGTGCCGCACGCGCAGGATCGCCGCCTGCCGCTGCGAGCGCAGCCAGTTGTGGCGCTGCTCCATGAGGAAGGCGACGCCGTGCTCCTTGTGGCCGATGGGAAACTCGCGCGCCGGGCGGGCGACCACCGCGAGGTCCTTCACGTCGAGCTCGAACCCGATGGGCGAGCGCGCGTCCTTCTTGACGGTGCCCGTGACCCGCAGCGACGTCTCCTGCGGCAGGTGGTCCGCCTCGGAGAAGACCTCCGCCGAGACGTTACCCTTGAACACGACGCACTGGATGACGCCGGTCCCGTCGCGGACCTGGAGGAAGTGGAGCTTGCCGGACGAGCGCCGGTTGTGGAGCCAGCCGTGGAGCGTCACCTCGCGGCCGTCGTGCTGCGCGATGTCGGCGATGTAGACCGGCGGAACCATCCCTGACCTCCCCGTGCTGGACCGGCCGCAATATAGCGGGCGGCGTGGCCGCTGGCCTCGCGCGTGTCCAGGCAGCAGGGACGCCCGTGCGCGCGCCTCCGGCGCGAGGGACACGCCGCGAGGCCGCGGTGACCCGGTGTGACGCCCGTGCGTGGTCCGCGGGACCTGTGATGTCCCGAGGCACAGCGCCGCGGTGTTCGATTGCCTGAGTTGACCAATGCGTCACTCGGCCCACGAGGGCTTTCGAAGCAGCGCG
>JBJMQK010000239.1:0-5564 GCA_045802735.1 Anaeromyxobacteraceae bacterium
AGCGCATGCGCTCGAGGCGCAGCGGCGCGATGTAGTTCGGGTCGCCGCGCTGGATCACGTCGGCGACGTCGAGGAAGCGGCGCCGATCGCGCACGCGAGAGAGATCGAGGCGCTCGATGCGGACCTCTCCACGCGGCGCGCGCGTGGGCGGCGGCGGGGCGTGGCGAGGCAGGTGCTCCGGCGGCTTGCCGAACGGTGCGTACGCCTCGGCGCCCGACCCACCGGGCGAGGACCCGACCCCAGACGGAGCGTTCATCCGCGTACTGTAGCAGCTCGGGCCTGGACGGAGCCCGCCGCTCCCGGGGCTCCGCTGTAGTACCGTGCTTGAACTCGGAGGAGCGCCCCCCATGTCCTCGCGTACCGGTCGCGTCGTCCCCGCTCTCGTCGCGCTCCTCCTCGGCTGCGCCGTGGTCGGGCAGTACAAGCGGGACGCGCGCATGCGCGCCGAGCTCGACGCGCACGAGTTCCAGCGGCCCCTGCTGTCCGCGTGGCCGGAGGTCCTGCGGCTCCTCGACGACCGCGGCTACGACCTCGTCGGCGGCGATCGCGTCACCATCGGCCTGCCAGCGCAGAATCGCGTCCAGAACCTGCTCTCGAAGGGGTTCGACACACGCGAGGTCGGGGGCGGGAAGCTCGCGCTCGAGACGGACCAGGACGGGAAGCTCCGCCGCTACCGGGTGGAGGGGACGCCGACCGCCGCCGACCACTGCCGCATCGTCTTCTACGTCGTGCAGGCTCGCGAGGACGGGGGCCAGGACCAGACCCGCGACCTCCCCATCGAGCTCGCGCTTGTGGAGCGGCTCGACCCCGACGCGGCGGAGCGCATCGCCGCGGTGGTGCTCGGAACCGGCCAGTAGCCTACGCGCCGTCCCGCCGGCCGCGACCATCCGATGGCGTCTGGAACAGCCCGGCGAGAGCGCGGTCGAGCACCGCGTCGGCGAGCGCCTCGAACTGGCGCTCCGTCATCTGCCCCCGCGCTCCCCCGCCGAGCCACAGCGACGCGAGGCCGTGCACCACGGACCAGCAGAGCATCACGACCTCGAAGGTGTCATCGCCCGGGCCGAGCAGTCCCTCGGCGCGGCACGCCTCGACGCGGTCGACGAGGAACTCGAGCGCCGCGCCGCGGACGCGCGGCGTCCCAACCATCGGCGCCGGGCGATCGTCCCAGGTCATGAAGAGGAGCTGGTAGTCGCGCGGGTGGCGCAGGGCGAAGCGCAGATAGGCGCGTCCGGTCTCGCGCAGCTGCTCCCTCGCGCCGCGGGCGCGGAGTGCGCCCGCGAAGGCCTTGACGAGGTGCTCGCTCCCCAGCGCCACCGCCGCTCCGAGCAGCGCCCCCTTGTCGTCGAAGTGGCGGTAGATCGCGGTCGCCGAGACGCCGACCCGCTCCGCCACGCGCCGCATGGTGAGCGCGCGCAGGCCACCCTCGACGAGGAGGTCGCGCGCGGCGGCGAGGACCTCCTCACGCGTCCCGGCCATGCGCTCCCCACGCGAACCCGACGGCGCGCGACGGGCACGCGTCGACGCAGCTGCCGCACAGGACGCACTCGGGCGAGGACGCGGCGCCGGCGCGCACCAGCGCCGTGACCGGGAGCCCGGTCGGACAGGCCTCCTCGCAGCGGCGGCACGCCGTGCAGCGCCCGGGCGCTGCGCGGAGCCCGAGCACCGGGAGCCGCAGCGCCGCCGCGGCGCGCGACGTCGCGGTGTTGAGCGGCGCCCACCAGCAGAGGGCGCGACAGAACCCGCGCTTGCCGAGCGCGAGCGCGAGGACCGTCGCGAGGCCGAACATGCCGACGTAGACGTACGCACCGTGGAGGTCGTCCCAGGAGACGATGTGCTCGGTGCGGTAGAGCGGGTCGAAGCGCGAGAGCCCGCCGCTCCTCGACACGGCCCAGCCGATCGCCGCGAGCCAGGCGCCGCACACGACCCAGCGCAGCGCGCCCCACGCGCCGACGCGCACGCGCCGGCGGCCGCAGGCCGCGTCCCACAGCTCCTGGAGGGCGGCGACGGGGCAGATCCACCCGCACGCGGCGCGCCCGAGCGCGAGGCCGGCGGCGGTCCACGCCGCCCAGAACGCGAGGCTGAACGGGACGATGCCGTGGAGCGCGCCGTCCACCGGGAGCGCGGGCGAGTAGTAGTTGAACGTCAGCGGAAAGAGGAGGAGGAAGGCGAGGAGGAGGGTCCGCCGCGCCCGCTGCCGCGTCGACTGGGAGCCGTTCACGTTAACGACGTTAACTTCCACGCCACATCGTCGTCAACGGCGAAAAAGACGAAGGCCGGGACCCGGGGCGACGAAGCCCACGGATTCCGGCCTTCTGTACGGGAGCGGAGACGGAGCCATCGCCGCGGACCCTCGGATCGAGGATTCGCCTTCGAAGCGCCGTCGACCGGCTCGTCGGGCTCGGCTACTGCACGTCCTTCGGGGCCGGCGCCTCGACGGTCGCCTTCGGCTCGACGCGCTTCGCGAGCGTCTGGAGCGCCTGCGCCGCGCGCTGCAGGGCCTGGAACACGGCGCTCCGCACCTGCGCGGGGACGGACATCTTGCGGAGGCCGGCCACCGTCGTCGTGACGAGCGCGTCGGTCGACTTGCGCAGGTCCTGGACGCGGGCGGCGGCGACGGTCTCGACGTTCTGGAGGCGCGTGCGCGCGACCGCGGCGGCCTGCTGCGCGCGGTCGCTCGCGAGCTTCACGAACTCGCCGCGGCGGGCGACGATCTGGCTCGGGTTGCGGAGCGCCTCGGTGAAGGTGGGGAGCGGGGGAAGCTGCGTGGTGGTCTCGGTGGTAACGGTTTCGGTGGCCATGGACGCTACTTTGACACATCGCGTCACGGCTTGTCAACGCACCGCGCCGTCGACGCTGCCGGGGCCTTGGGTCAGCTGCCGCGCGCAGCGTCGCGGAGCCAACCTCAGCAGCGGCGGCTCTGCGACAACTCTTCGCACGGTCGTGAATTGGCCCGCCTCGCCGGGGCGCCGCGGACGACTTCGACGCGGCGCGCGGCACCGGCTCCGCGCTGCTCTTCCGGACGCGCCGCTGCGCGGAGAAGTTCGGGAGCCGCGAACCCGTCGTCGCGAGCGGCATCCGCCCGCTCGAGGCGGTCTGGTACGCCGACCTGTCGCGGAGGTACGTGCCCGAGGTGATCCGGCAGGAGTATGCCGCCCGCCTGCGCGCCGTGGGGGCATCGCTCGCGGGAGCGCCCGGCGCCGGGCCACTCGGCGACTCGGGCGTGCTCGTCGCGCCGGCCACCGACGACGGAGCGAGGGCGCTCGCGGCCGCGCTCGACGGCGTCGACATGCTCCAGGCGTGGGCGCGCCAGCAGGATCTCCGCCTCGTCGAGGAGGCGGAGGGCGCCCGCGCCTGAGGGAGCTGGCGATCGGACGGGCAACTGTGCGCGCGCTCGCGGCCAAGCCGGCGCGCGCTCCTGCGGGCCCCCGTTCCGTGAGCGGTAGTCACCTCGGCGGCGGCAAACGGGGCACATTGCCAGGGGGACAAGCCGCTCTCGGGAGTCGGGGAGTACGATTGAATCGCGGTGCATCGCTGGGCGCTGCTGCGCGACAGGGAGGTCGAGCCCTGCGGTCGAGCTGCTCGCCAGGAGGCGGCCATGCACAAGATCGTGCGGAAAGGTCAGGCTGTCTACGCGGCCGATGGGCGGCGCCTCGGCGCTGTGCTCCAGTGTGATTCGAGCATCATGATCATCGGGCAGAGTCGCTGGGCCTCCGACCACGTCGTCGTGCCAATCGAACAGGTTGCCGCGTCCGGGCCTGGCCTCGTCATCCTGAGCGCCCCGATGGACTCCATCCGGCCGGAGACGGCGGAGCCGTGGCCGCTGCCGCGCGATCCGGTGGGGAACGCGAACGGAGTGGACATCGAGCCGCTACGCGCCGGGATGGCCGAGCTCGAGGATGAGCGCGCGACCGCCGCGAGCCCCCCGGGCGACGCCGCTGGTGCGCCCGAGACCGAGCGGACGCGGCCCGACCCACCGTTGCCCTCCCCCGAGGATGCCTGGGAGCTCGAGCGCGCGCGCATGGCGCGCGTGGACGCGGACCTCGAACGCCGCATCGCCGAGGAGCTCGAGGATTTCGAGATCGGTGCCGGCTGTGCACTCCCCACCGCAGAGGAGGTCCCTCGCATCGGGGCGGGCCGTGAGCTCGCGGACCGACCATTGCCCTCGCGCACCCGCGACGCGTCGCAGGCCGATGGAGGTCATGACCGCCCAGGCGGATTCGCCCCGACCCGGACCCTCACGCGTGCGGCGACGGAAGCCGCACGAGGGCCGCGCGCACTCGAACACTTCTTGCGCTCGGCCGGCTTCTCTCGGGCCGAGGCGAAGGCGATCGCGGTGGGGGGATTCCATGCACTCGCCTCGCTCGTGCACAGGTACCGTCGGGCGCAGCGAGCAGACCGAGTCAAGGTAGGCGCTCCCTCACCCACTCGACATTGAGGAGAACCAAAGGAAAAGCCCCCGGCGGACCGGGGGCTCACCTGCGGCGCGCGAGCTTGCGTCGCTAGGGCGCCGGCACGTTGATGGCGGTGTTCACCATCGTGACGGACGCATTCAACCCCAGCGCGCGCCCGTTGAGCGTCGTCACGGTCGCGACTCCGGCGGTGGAGAACGTCACGCCGGCGGAGGCGATGATGGTGCCGACCATCGTGCCGCCGCCGATGCCGTTGATGGTCGCGGCGCTGCCGACCTGCCAGAAGACGTTCTTCGCCTGCGCGCCGTTCGTCAGGATGACGCTGCTCGGGGTCACGGTGTTACCCACCGTGAGCGCGGTCCCCATCTGGAAGACCCACGTGGCGTTCGCATCGCCCTGCGCGTCGAGGGTCAGGTTGCCGCCGGTGATGGCGAAGGCCGCGCCCGCCGCCTTGTAGACGCCCGGAGCGAGCGTGAGGTTCGCGAGCTGGCCTGCGCCCGGGTCGATGCCGCCCGGCAGCGCGGCGAGCCCGTTGAACGCGACGAGCGCGTCCGCCAGCGCCTGCTGCGCGACGGTGAGCGAGGCCGGCGTCCCCGGAGGCGGCGGCGCCGTGTAGACCGTGCCGTTCACGGCGCCGACGTTGAGCCCCGTCTCGGTGAAGACGCGGCCCAGCGAGTCATGGAAGCCGGTGACCATCGTGGTCACGCCCGTCGTCCCGACGTCGCCGTTGATGACCGTCGCGATCCCCGCGTTCGTCGTGCCGGCGGCGCCGCCGAGCACCGCGAAGGAACTCGCCGTCCCGAGCGACACCGGGAGGAGCCCAGGCTGCGCCCCCGTGGTGAAGGTCGTCGTGACGTCGGTCGCGAGCGCGTTCCCGGCGATGTCCTTCACGCCGGCTGCGCCGCCGATGATGCGGACCGAGTAGGTGGTGCTCGACGCCAGGCTCTTCGTCGGAGAGAAGGTCGCGGTGCGGGAGACCGCGTTGTAGACGACCGCGCCGATAGGCGCCGTGACGCCGCCGGTGACGAGGATCGTCGCGGTGGTGACGGTGAGGGGGTTCAGGTCCTCGCTGAAGGTTGCGGTCACCGCCTGGGTGATGGCGACGCCGCTAGCGGCGCCCGCCGGGACGGTGGAGAGGACGGTGGGCGCGGTGAC
>JBJMQK010000243.1:0-2764 GCA_045802735.1 Anaeromyxobacteraceae bacterium
CTCCCGCCCGAGCGGCGCGAGCGCGAGGTGGCGCCGGAAGCGCACCTCCGCCTCGTCGCGGTCCACGACCTCGAGGAACTGCTGCTGGCGAGAGGCCCGCCGCAGCGCGTCCGTGATCCGGTCCGTCGCCATCTCGCCACTCCCGCCGCCGCGAGCGACCGCGGCCGCGGTCAATATGTGCGGACGGTGACCCGCGCGCCGGGCGGGTAGCCCTCGAGCGGCGCGGGCACGACGACGAACCCGTCGGCGCGCGCCGCCGCGGCGAGCCCGCCGAACTCGGCGACGCCGAGCGGCTCGACGGCGCCCGCCACGAGGCGGACCTGGCAGACGTCCACGCACCCGACCGCCGAGACGATGCGCCGCGAGACCTCGGCCTCGAGCGCGGGGTGGGGCAGCTCGGGATCGCGGCCGCCGAGGCGCCGCACGAAGCGGCCGGCGAACAGCTCGTACGCGACGAGGCAGGCGAGCGGGTCGCCGGGCAGGAGCAGGACCGGGACGCCGGCGACGTGGCCCATCGCGGTGGAACCGCCGGGCCGGAGGGCGATGCCGTGGAGCCCGAGCTCGCCCGCGGCGGCGAGGGCGACCGGGGCCTCGTCGTCGGGGCCGGTGCCGGTGCGGCCGAGCGCGAGGACGAGGTCGGGGGGCGGGCGCTGCGCGGCGCGCAGGAGCGCCTCGCGCAAGGTCGGGGCGGGAAGGCCCACCTCGACGAGGCCGCCGTCGCGCGAGACGAGCGCGCGGACGAGCTGCCCGTCCACGTCGGGGGCGGAGCCCGCCGTCCCGAGCCCCTTCGCGCCGGCGACGACGAGCCGCACCCGCGGGCGGGCCACGACGCTCGCCCGCAGGACGCCGAGCGCGGCGAGGAGCGCCGCCTCGTGGACGCGGAGCGGCCGCCCCGCGGCCCCGACGGCGACCCCGGCGCGGATCTCGTCGCCCGGGCGCTCGACCCCGGCGCCCTCGGCGACGCCCGCGATCGCCTCGACGGCGTCGCCGGCCGCCTCGGCCGCGTCGAAGCCCAGGAGCGCGTCGGCGCCCGCCGGGAGCGCCGCGCCGGCACAGACGAGCGCGGCGCCGCCTGGCGCGAGCGGCTCGCCCGCGCCCTGGAGCCGCAGCGGCAGCGGGTTGTAGGCGCTCGCGCCCACGGTGTCGGCGGAGCGGACGGCGTACCCGTCGGCGGCGGCGCGCGCGACCGCGGGGTGGTCGGCGGGCGCGGCGGGCGCCGCGGCGAGGACGCGCCCGCAGGCGTCCGCGACCGGGACCTCCTCCGACCCGAGCCGCGGCGCATGGAGATCGACCCATGCGACCGCGCGCTCGACGGAGGCGCGGTCGGGAAAGCCGCGCAGCCGGACGTCGTGCGGCGGTGGGTCGCGTTGCGCCGTCACGCGGCGACGGGATCGGCCGGGACCGGCGTCGCGCAGAGCCGCCGGTACGAGAGCAGCATCGAGACGCGCCAGCGCAGGATCATGCCGAACGCGAGCAGGAACACGAGCCCGCCCGACTGCGCCGGCGAGACGAGGTGCTCGACGTAGGCGCGCAACCCGAACCGCAGCGCGATCACGCCGAGCAGGATCCAGAGGAACGCCCTCGAGCGCTCCATCAGCACGACCTCGCCGCGCCGCACGAGGCGCGAGCTGCGCGCGATGGGGATCGCGAGGACGAGCGCGCCGAGGAGGAACGCGCCGACCGCCCAGGCCCAGGGCACGCGCGCGGCGGGCACGAGGAACATGGCGAGCCCGGTGCTCATGCCGAGGGGCGGCGCCACGATCTTCAGCGTCGACACGGGCGTGCTCGTCTCGCGGAAGCGCCACGCGATCATCACGGCCGCCCCGAGGAGCGATCCGATGATCATGAGGGCGGGTGGGACGTGGGGGAGGGGCATCGGGTTCACCGGCGGGGAGGGTCGGGGAGGTCGAGCGCGGCGGCGGGCGGGAGGCCCACCGCCGCCCGGGACGCGAACACGAGCAGCGACACCGCGCCCCACAGGAGACCGCAGGCGACGCCGAGGTCCACGATGGCGCGGTAGGGGTCGGGCAGGCGGGCGAGGCCGATCGCGAGGGCCGCCATCGTGACGTAGAGGAGCGTCGTCGCCGCGCGGCGGCGGGGCGAGGCGTGGACGAGCCCGCAGGCGTAGAACGGCGCCGCGATCGCGTGCGCGAGGCGAGGGTGGCGCGCGAGGTGCGCGGCGCGCGCGGCGACGAACGGCGCATAGCGGCACTGGAACCCGCGGTACCCCTGGAAGTAGCAGAGGAACGCGACGCTCGCGGCGGCGAGCGCCCAGTGGGCCGCGCTGATGCCGGGCGCCGTGAGCCCCGCGAAGGCAGCGCGGGAGAGCTTCAGCACGGCGACGAGGAGCAGCGCCGCCTGGCCCGCGACTCCCCAGCACGCCGCGGCGGCGCCGAGCGTGCCAGCCGCGCGACCGTCGGCCAGGGCAGGCGCGGCGTCGGGCGCGAGCTCCGCATCCGCTGCGAGCGTCAGCGTGGAGGTGGTCGTGGGTAGGGGTTCCGTGGCGCGCCTCTCTTCCGTCGTCGGAGTGCAACCACCGAACGAGCGGCGGTATGCCTCTTTCTAGGAGGCGGCGCGGCGGCTGTCCGGTTTCCCGGCGGCCGACCTACCGGGGCAGCGGGCGAACGCCGCCCAGCTGGCGTCCGCCCTTCGACTCCGCGCCCGCTTCGCGGTCGCTTACGCTCAGGGTGAACGGACCCACACCACCCGTTCGCCCTGAGCGTAGGTGCGCGCAGCGCACCGGAGTCGAAGGGCGCTCCGCTCG
>JBJMQK010000310.1:0-5108 GCA_045802735.1 Anaeromyxobacteraceae bacterium
GAGGAACAGCCGGACCTACCCCTCCACCTTCCAGGTCGTCCCCTGCGCACCATCCATGATCGCGACGCCGAGCGCGAGCAGCTCGTCGCGGATCGCGTCCGAGCGCGCGAAGTCCTTCGCCTTGCGCGCCTCGGCCCGCTCGGCGATGCGGCGCTCCACCATGGCCTGATCGAGGCCGCGCCGCGCCGCCGCGCGGTCGCGCAGCGCGCGCAGCGCCTCGGCGGGCGGCCGCGCGAACAGGCCCAGCTCGGTGCCGACGAGCCGCGCGTCGCGCGCGAAGCGGGCGAGCCGCGCCCGGTCGTCGGGCGTCTTCTTGCCCTTCCTGTCGGCGAGCGCGTTCGCGGCGGTGAACGCATCCGCGAGGAGCCCGAGCACCGCGGCGGTGTTGAAGTCGTCGTCGAGGGCGGCGCGCGAGCGCTCCACCACGTCGTCCTCCCCGGACGCCTCCGCCGCAGGCGCGCCCTGCGCCAGCCGATCCACCTTGTCGAGCGTCTCGTACAGGTAGACGAGCCGCTTCTCGGCCTCGACGAGCACCCCGTCGCTGTAGTTGATCGGGTTCCGGTAGTGCGTGCCGAGGAGGAACGTCCGCACCGCCTCCGGCTCGAACTTCTCGAGCACCTGCTTCACGGTGAAGAAGTTGCCGAGCGACTTCGACATCTTCTCGTGGTCGATCTCGACGAACCCGTGGTGCATCCAGTAGCGCGCGAACCCCTCGGCGGCGAGCCCGTCGCCGCGCGCCGCCACCGACTGCGCGATCTCGTTCGTGTGGTGCGGGAAGACGAGGTCCTTCCCGCCGCCGTGCACGTCGATGGGCTGGCCGAGGTGGGCGAGCGTCATCGCCGAGCACTCGATGTGCCAGCCCGGCCTGCCCTTTCCCCACGGTGAACCCCACGACGGCTCGCCCGGCTTCGCCGCCTTCCACAGCGCGAAGTCGAGCGGGTCCTCCTTGGACTCCCCCGGGTCGACGCGCGCGCCGGACAGGAGGTCGTCGAGGTTCCGCTTCGAGAGCCGCCCGTACTCCGGGAAGCGGCGCACGCGGTAGTACACGTCCCCGTTCGCGGCGGCGTAGGCGAACCCCCGTCGCACGAGCTCCTCGACCATCGCGACGATCTCGGGGAGGTGCCCCGAGACGCGCGGCGATGCGTTCGGCGGCGCGTTCCCGAGCGCCGCCATGTCCTCCTCGAAGGAGCGCGCGAAGCGATCGGCGAGCGCGACCGGGTCCTCGCCGCGCTCGTTCGCGCGCTTGATGATCTTGTCGTCCACGTCGGTGAAGTTGCGGACGTACTTCACCTCGTAGCCGCGCGCGCGGAGGTGCCGGACGACGACGTCCCAGACCGTGTACGAGCGGGCGTGGCCGACGTGGGCGTGGTCGTAGACCGTCGGGCCGCAGGCGTAGAAGCGGACCTTGCCCGGCTCGAGGGGGACGAACTCGCGCTTCTTCCCGGTGAGGGTGTCGTGGATGAGGATCGCCATCGCCTATTCCATGAGGTGGAGCGCGAGCGCGCGCAGGTTCACGGCCCCGAGCACGATCACGACGAGCGAGAGGAGCGGCCGCGACCAGCGCTCGCGGGGCCGCTCGCCGTCCCTCAGCACGGCCCAGCCGTCGGCCGCGCCGAAGCCGCGGTCCTTCAGCGCCGCGACGACGCCCGCGTACTCGCGCGCGGCGCGCTCCGGGAGGAGCCGCCCCTCGAACACGTTCGCCGCACCGCCCGCGCCCGGCCGGTCGACGACGAGGTTCGTCCCGAGGAGGCCGAGGACGCGCCGCTCCGCGCCGCGCGACGTCGTGACCGGCACCTGCGCGGCGGCGACGCCCTGGATGCGCACGAAGCGGTTCGCGCGCGCCTCGGCGAGGCGGTAGGCGCCCGGCGCGCCGAGGTCGACGGGCGTCGAGGACGAGAAGAAGTAGAGGACGTCGGGCGCGAGATCGAACGCGAGCCAGCCGCAGGCCGCGAGCGCGACCGCCGCGAACACCGGATTCCGCGCCAGGAACCGCGAGCGGCGGCGGGGCGGCGGGGCCGCGTCGGCCTCGGCGGCGCCCTCGCCCGAGAAGAAGGACCGCTCGGCCTCGCTCTCGGCGCGCGGCGCCGGGCCGGCTCCCGGCGCGGGGCCGGGCGGCTCGTTGCGCGCGTCGCTCACGCCGCCCTCACCAGGAGCGCCACCGCGTGCGCGGCGATGCCCTCGCCGCGGCCCACGAAGCCGAGGCCCTCGCCCGTGGTGCCCTTGACGTTCACCTGCGCCGGCGAGACGCCGAGCGCCTCGGCGAGGCGCGCGCGCATCTCCTCGGCCTTCGGCGCGATGCGCGGGCGCCGCGCGGCGAGCGTCACGTCGCAGTTCCCGACCCGCCAGCCGGCCTCGCCCGCCTTGCGGACGATCTCGCGCAGGAGGAGGAGTGAGCTCACGCCCTTCCACCTCGCGTCCGTGTCCGGAAAGTGCCGGCCGAGGTCGCCCAGCCCGGCGGCGCCGAGGATCGCGTCGCCGATCGCGTGCGCGCAGATGTCGGCGTCGGAGTGGCCGAGGAGGCCGTCGCCGTCGAAGGTCACGCCGCCGAGGACGAGGCGCCGCCCCGGGGCGAAGGGGTGGACGTCGTAGCCGACGCCCATCGCGAACGGCGCCTCCACGCGCGCGCGGGCCCTCGCGACGTCCTCCGGGGTCGTGATCTTGAAGTTCCCGGGCTCGCCGGGGACGAGCGCGACGCGCTCGCCGAGGCGCTCGACGAGCGCGCACTCGTCGGTCGCCTGCGCCGCGGCGGCGCCCGCGGCGTCGAAGGCGCGGCGCAGCGCGCTCGCCCGGAACCCCTGCGGCGTCTGCGCGAGCCAGACCGAGCGGCGGTCGATGGTCTCTGCGAACTCCCAGGCCGCGGGAGCGGCGGAGTCGCCCTCCTTTGCGCGCGGGTGGGCGGCGCCGGGCTCCCCCTCCGTTCGCGCTGAGCGGAGCGCAGCGGAGTCGAAGGGCGAAGTGGAGCGCTTCACCGGGTCCGTGGACGGCAGCGCCGCCAGCGCCGCGCCGTCGCGCGCCGCGGCGACGGCCACCGCCCGCGCCAGCGCGGCGGTCGCGAACGGCCGCGCCGCGTCGTGGACCAGCACCACGGCACACCCGGGCAGCGCAGCGAGACCGTTTCGCACCGAGTCGGCGCGAGCGGCACCGCCCGCGACCGCGCGGGCCGGCTTCTCGAGGCCGGCGAGGTCGGCCGCCGCGCGCGCCTCGTCCCCCGGCGGAACGACCGCGACGATCTCGTCGACGACGTCGCACGCCGCCAGCGCGCGCGCGCTGCGGCGGAGGACGCTCTCTCCGCCGAGCACGAGCCACTGCTTCGCGAGCCCCGCCCGGCTCCCCGAGCCGCCCGCTGCCAGGATCGCTCCGACCCGCTCGCCGCCGATCATCGACCGCCTCCGCCGCGCGGTGGCATCGCCGCTGCATTGCCGCCCGTCCGATGCGGACGAGCGACGACACGGCCTTCATCCACCGCCCGAGACGCGACCGCCGCGCGGACGGTGGTCCGCGCGGCGGTACTTTGAGCTCACGGACCGGCGCGCGAAGGCGCCGGCGACCGGAGCTAGTTGATGTTGAAGATCTTCTTCAGGTCCGCCTCGACGTCCTGCTCGTCGACTTCCTTCGCGATCGCGAGTTCCTTGATGAGGAGCGAGCGCGCCGTGTCGAGCATCTTGCGCTCGCCGAAGGAGAGGTCCTTGTCGGAGCGGAGCAGGTAGAGGTCGCGCAGCACCTCGGCGATCTCGAAGACCGAGCCCGTCTTGATCTTGTCCATGTACTCGCGGTAACGGCGGTTCCATGTCGTCGAGTCGACCGAGACCTCCTTCTCGCGGAGGATGGTGTAGACGCGGCGGACGTCCTTCTCGCCGATGATCTCGCGCAGGCCGACCGAGCCCACCTTGTTCATCGGGATCATGATCTTCATCCCATTGTCGAGGATGCGGAGCACGTAGAAGGACTGCCGCTGGCCGGCGACCTCCTTGTGCTCGATGCCCATCACTTCTCCTACCCCCTGTCCGGGGTAGACGGCCTTGTCGCCTACCTTGAAATTGTGGCCGATTGGGCTAGTCTGCGTTGCAGCCATCAGATCCTCCGACCCTCGCCCGGAGTGGCGAAACCCGATCACCCACCACCTTCGGGGGGATCGGGCAGGGTGCTGAGTGGCGGCACCCTACCACAGCTTCAGCCCTCGGTCAACGTTCGGGACACTGAACGCTCGCGCGTCCGTCTGGGCGGCGCGCCATCGGCGTGTGCGCGTGACGCTCCGTGAGGCAGCGGCCGCTCCTCCTCCTCGCGGTGGCCTTCGCCGCGGGCGCGGCGCTCCCGGCGTTCGGGCGCTCCGCGACGGCGCTCGGCGTCGCCGCGGCCATCGCGCTCCCGCTCGCGTGCGCGCGATACACGGCGCCCATCGCCTTCCTCGTCGCGGGATGGGCCGCGGCGTCGTTCGCGCGCGCGCCGGCGCACCCTGCGCTCCTGCCGGGAGCGGAGCGGGTGATCGAGGGCCGCGTGGCGTCCGTCCCGGAGCGGCTCGACGACCGCGTGCGCTTCCTCCTGCGCGAGCGCGGCGGCGCGCTCGTGCTCGCGACCTCGCCACCCCTCCCGTGGCCGCTCGCGCTCGGCGACCGCCTGCGGCTCTCCGCCAGGCTACGCGTGCCGGAGGGCGCCCGCAATCCGCGCGGGCGCGACCGGGCGGAGGACCTCGCCGTGCGCGGCGTCGGCCTCGAGGCGCACGCCAGCGCGCCGCCCGTGCGCGTGGCGCCGCCCTCGCCGCTCGCCGCGATCGAGGCGGGGCGCGGACGGTTCGCGGAGGGGGCGTCGCGGGCGTTGCCACCTCGCGAGGCGGCGCTCGTGCGGGCGATCGGAGCGGGCGACCGCGGCGCCGTCGACGCGGCGACGAGCGACGCCTTCGCACGGAGCGGGCTCGCCCACCTGCTCTCGGTGTCGGGCCTCCACCTCGCCGTCGTGGCGTACGGCGCGTTCCGGATCGCCCGCGCGCTCGCCGGGCGCTGGGACGCCCTCTCGCTGCGCGCCGACCCGCGCCGCATCGCCGCGGCTGCGGCGCTGCCGGTCACCGCGCTGTACGCGCTCGCGACGGGCGCCGACGTGCCGGTGGTGCGCTC
>JBJMQK010000438.1:0-8802 GCA_045802735.1 Anaeromyxobacteraceae bacterium
CGCACGCTCTCGATGCTGCACCGCGACGTGCCGCTGCGGCTGTACGGTCCGCGCCCGGCGCGGCGCCTCCTCGAGGTGATGCTCTTCACCGGCGCCGACGCGCTCTCCTTCGCGGTGGAGATCCACGAGCTCGCGCCCGGCGACGCGGTGCGCCTCGCCGGTGCCGAGGTGCGCGCCTTCGCGACCGACCACCGCACGCCGTCGCTCGGCTACGCGCTCGTCGAGGATCCGCGCCCCGGTCGCTTCCACCCGGATCGCGCGGCGGCGCTGGGGGTGCCGTCGGGTCCGCTCTACGGCGAGCTGCAGCGCGGGCGGCCGGTGGAGGTCGACGGACGCACCGTCCGTCCCGAGGACGTGGTCGAGCCGTCGCGGCGCGGGCGCACGCTCGTCGTGTCCGGCGACACGTGGCCGACCGGGGCGACGGTCGAGGCGTCGCGCGGCGCGGACCTCCTCGTCCACGAGGCGACGTTCGGCGACGCCGAGGCGGCGCGGGCGCTCGAGACGCTCCATTCGACCGCGCGCGAGGCGGGGCGCGTCGCGCGCGAGGCCGGCGCAGGGTCGCTCGTGCTCACGCACCTCTCCACCCGCTACGACCAGGATCCGTCGCCGCTCGTGGCCCAGGCGCGCGAGGAGTTCGGCGCGGTGAGCGTCGCGCACGACGGCCTCGTGCTCGAGCTGCCGCTGCCGGCCTGACGGCAAGAACGAGGTGCAGGCAAGATAGGGTTCACGCGACCCAGGGTGTCCGCAGCGGGGCCGCGGGGCCCACGCCGGGCGCTCTCGCGCGCGGCAGCGTCCTTGCTTCTGGGGCGGGCGGAGGGATGCCATGGCCCAGCGCGCCGCGAACCACGACCTCGGGCACCCAGCGCTCGACGAGCAGCACCGCCACCTTCTGAATCTTCACTTTGAAGCGCTCGACGCGCTCCGGGCGGGGAACCGCGATGGCGCGGTGATGACGCTCCTCGCCCTCGAGGCCGCGGTCGGCGAGCACTTCGCGTTCGAGGAGGCGCTGATGCGCGACTCCGGATACCCCGAGCGCGCCATGCACGAGGACGCGCACCGCCAGTTCGGCTCCGACCTCGCCAAGCTCATCGCCGCGCTCGCGGAGGGCGCCTCGGCGGCGGCGACGGCGCTCTGGCTCGACTCGCGCAACGGGAGCTGGTGGCGGATGCACATCCGCACGAACGACGCGTCGCTCGCGCGCCACCTCGCCCTCGTCCCCGCGCCGCCCCCTGCCGCCCGCGCCGAGGCGGCTCCGCCGGGCCCGTAGCCAGGCGGCTCGCGGCGCTCGCGCCCCACCACCCGGGACGTCGCCGTCGCGGGGAGCGCGCCCGGGCATTAGAAGCGGGCGGTGCGCCACGCCGAGGACGATCTCGCGCGCCACGTCCCGCGGCTCCTCGCGGCGTGGCGGCGCCTGCGAGGTGGGTCGCGGCCGCGCGGTGCGCGCCCGCCCCCGGATCGGCTCGCGCCCGACGAGCTGCGCGACGTCGCGGGAGGCGTCGAGCGGCTCTCCCTCGGCCTCACGCGCGACCGCGCGCTCGCCGGCGCGCACTACATGGACGACCCGCGCCTCCTCGGCGCGTACCTGCTGTTCTACTGGCCGATCTCCTACCTCCAGGCGCGCGGCGTCTTCTCGGAGCTGCCGCGCGCGCCCGGCGCCGTGCTCGATCTGGGCAGTGGCCCCGCGCCGGTCGCCTTCGCCGCGCTCGACGCGGGCTCGAGCGAGGCCGCCGCAGCGGATCGCTCCTCGCGCGCGCTCGCGCTCGCCCGCGACCTCGCCCGCGACGCAGGCGCCGTGCTCGCGACGCGACCCTGGGACCCGGCGCGGCCGGCGGCGCTGCGCGAGGCAGCCGCCGGCCGCACCTACGACACCATCACCTTCGGCCACGTCCTCAACGAGCTCTTCGCCGGCGCGGGCGCCGCCGAGCGCCGCGCGAAGCTGCTCGACGAGGCGGCGGGGCTCGTCCGGCCCGGCGGCTCGCTCGTCGTCATCGAGCCGGCGCTGCGCGAGACCTCGCGCGCCCTGCTCCAGGTGCGCGACCTGCTCGTCGGGCGCGGCTTCGCGGTGCGGGCGCCATGCCTGTTCCAGGGCGCCTGCCCCGCGCTCCTGCGCGAGAGCGACTGGTGCCACGCCGAGCGCCCCATCGCGCCGCCGCCGGTCGTCGCCGAGATCGCGCGCGCCGCGGGCCTGCGCAAGGAGGCGGTGAAGATGAGCTACCTCGTGCTCGCGCCGCGCGGCGAGGGGTGGGCGGCGCCGCCGGCGGGCCGCGCCTTCCGCATCGTCTCCGAGCCGCTGCCGTCGAAGGGGCGGCTGCGCTACATGGCCTGCGGCCCCGAGGGCCGGCTCGGCGTGTCCTTGCAGGAGAAGCACGTCACCGACGCGAACCGCGCGTTCGAGCGGCTCCTGCGCGGCGACGTGGTCGAGCTGAGCGAGGTCGAGCCGCGCGGCGACGGCCTGCGCCTCGGAGCGGCGTCGAGCGTTCGCGTCGTCGCCGCGGCGGGGTCGCCGCTGCCGCGCGAGGGCGCGTGAGCGGCGGGCGCGGCGTCATTCACTGTGCGTGACGCGAGGAGGAGAGGCGGCATGGCCATCACGCTCTATTACGTCCCCCGCACCCGGGCCGTCCGCCCGCGCTGGGTCCTCGAGGAGCTGGGCGTCCCGTACGAGCTCGTGCGGCTCGACCCGGCGAAGGGCGAGACGCGCACGCCCGAGCACCTCGCGCGCCAGCCGCTCGGGCACGTGCCGGTCGTCGAGGACGGCGAGGTGCGGCTCTTCGAGTCGGCCGCGATCTGCCTGTACCTCGCCGAGCGGTACGGAGACGGCCGGCTCCTGCCGGTGCCCGGCAGCGCCGCGCGCGGGGCGGTGTACCAGTGGGCCTTCTTCGTCGCGACGGAGATCGAGCCCGCGCTCGCCCAGCTCGTGATGGCGACGTCGAGGCCCGAGCCGGAGCAGGACAGGGCCGCCGTCGCGGCGGCGAAGGAGCGCGCCGGCAAGGCGATCCTGGTGCTCGACCGCGCCGTCCGGCCCGGAGGCTTCCTCGCGGGCGAGGCGTTCACCGTCGCCGACGTGATGGTCGGCTCGTTCCAGGGCTTCAACCGCGCGCGGCTCGCCTGGCTCGCGGCGACGCCGCCCGAGGCGACGGAGCTCGCCGGGTACCTCGAGCGGCTCACGGCGCGCGCCGGGTTCCAGCGCGCGACCGCGGACTGACGGCACGGCACACCAGGCGGGACGCGCCGGCGCCAGCCGACCGTGGTGCGGGCACGGGGTGCCGCTCCTCGCTAGATCCGGTGGGTGGCAGCGGCAGCGCACCTTGCCCAGGTCCTCGGGTCGCGCGCCGGCGCGATCTCCACCGCGGTGATCGACGCCGAGTACGCGGAACGCCCCGAGCTGTGGACGCGCTTCGGCGAGGAGGGCCGTGCGCGTGCCCTCGAGGATGCGGTGTTCCACGTGAAGTTCCTCTGTACGGCCCTCTCGATGGGGCTCCCCGACCTGGTCGCCGATTACCTGGGCTGGCTCGCGCCGCTCCTCGCGCACCGCGGCATCGGGGCGGACGTGCTGCGGCGCCACCTCGAGCTCCTCGGCGACGCCATCGAGGCGAACGTCGACCGCGGCGCCGCGGCCGCCGCGCTGGAGGTCCTGCGCCACGGGATGGCGGCCCTGCCGGCGGAGGGGCGGCGCGATGCATGAGCGCTTCCTCGAGGCGATCCTCGCCGGGGATCGCGCCGCCGCGCTCGGCGAGGCGCGCCGCCACATGGCCGCGGGGCTCGACGTCTTCTACGAGGAGGTGGTCCGCACCGCGCTCGGCGAGGTCGGCGAGCGCTGGTATCGGGGCGAACTCTCCGTCGCCGACGAGCACCTCGCCACCGCCATCGCCCAGTCGGTGATCGCCGCCCTCTACCCGGAGTTCCCCTGGCGGCCGCGGGGGCCGCGCGCCCTCGTCGCCACCGCGCCGGGCGATCGGCACGACCTCGGCGCGCGGATGGTGGCCGATCTCCTCGCCCTCGACGGCTGGGACGACGTCTACCTCGGCGCCGACACGCCGCTCCGCGCCGTCGTCGAGAAGGTGCGAGCGGCGAAGCCGAGCGTCGTCGCCGTCTCGGTCACGCTCCCTCTTCACCTCCCCGCGGCGCGCGACCTCGTCGGCGCGCTGCGCGAGGCCGCGCCCGGCGCGCGCCTCGTCGTGGGGGGACGGGCGGTGGCGAGGTTGCCGGACCCGGTCCGCGCGCTCGGCGCGGACGAATGGGCGTCGTCGGCCCGTGGAGCCGTGAATGTCGCTCGTCCCTGGAAGCCCGCCGCCTGACGGCTGGGTCGAGGCGCTGCTCGGCGACGACCACGATCTCGGCGCGATCCTGATCGAGGGGGCGCGGGTCGTTCGCGCGAACGCCGCGGCGCGCGCCCTCACCCCCGCCGCGCGCGCGGGCGCGCCGGTCCACGCCCTCGTGGAGCTCGACTCGCGGGACAAGCTCGACCGTGCGCTCGAGCGCCCCGGGGCGAGCTGCGAGGTGCAGCTCGCCGGAGAAGGCGCGCCGCCACGTGCCGCGCGCCTCCTCGCGCTCGCGGACGGGGAGAGGCGGGTCCTCGTCGCGCCGGCGCCGCGGGCCCACGGCGACGGGTTCGAGATGCTGCTCGCCGCGAACGACGACCTGGCGAAGGTCACGCGCGAGCTCGCGAAGCGCGCCGCGGAGCTCGAGCACGCGCGCGGGGAGCTCGAGCGGCTGGGGACGATGCGCGACAGCCTCACCGCGACGCTCTCGCACGACCTGCGCGGCTTCCTGTCGTCGATCTCCCTCACCGCCGCCATCCTGGCGAACGCTCCCCAGGACGAGCAGGCCACACGGCGCCATGCCGCCACGATCCTGCGCAACGTCGAGCGCATGGCGGGGCTCGTCGGGAACCTCCTCGACGCCGTGCGGCTCGACCAGGGCGGCGTCACTCTTCACCGCGAGCGGACCTCGTTGCCGGCCCTCGCCCGCGGAACCGTCGAGTCGCTCGAGCCCGTCGCCGCCGGTGCCGGGGTGCGGCTCGAGGTCTCCTCCGCGCGCGACGTGGTGGCCGAGGTCGACCCGGTGCGCTTCGGGCAGGTCCTCTCGAACCTGCTCTCGAACGCGATCAGGCACTCGCCCCCGGGCGGCCTCGTGCGCGTCGAGGTGGAGGCGGGATCGGCGCTGCGCGTCACGGTGAGCGACGAGGGGCCGGGCGTGCCGGAGGCGCTTCGCGCGACGCTCTTCGACCGCTTTCGCCAGGGTTCCCGCCCCGGCGCCGCCGGCCTCGGGCTCTTCATCGCCCGGGAGCTCGTCCAGCTCCACGGCGGCGGCCTCTCGCTCGAGGACTCCGGCGGGCCCGGCGCGCGGTTCGTGGTCGAGCTCCCTCGGGAGGCGTGACGGCGCGCTAGACCTTTCGACCGCGCGCGACCGCGAGCAGCACCGCGTGCCCCACGACGAGCGCGAGCGCGATCGCCGCGCGGAACGCGTCGGGCACGGGCGGCGCCTTGCGCGCGCGGATCGCGGTGACCACCACGCCGGCGACGACGGCGAGCGCGAGCGCGAAGCCCGCGAGGAGGACGTAGGCGAGCACCGGGAAGAGGCGCTCGACCGGGAGCCACGCCCCGAGCCGCGGCGCGGCGTAGCTCAGGAGGTCCGCCACGACGAACGCCAGGACGCCGGCCCAGAAGATGGTCGCGCCGCGCGGTCCACCATCCGTCACGTGACACCTCCCGCGGCGTGCCGCGACGTCTTGAAGAGCTCGCTCATGACCTCCTCGAGCGGCGGGTCCTCGACGGTGAGGTCCGCGACCGGGAGCGCGGCGAGGAGGCGCCCGACGGCGGCGGAGACGTCCGCCGCGGCGACCTGGATGACCGCCTGCGCCTCGCCCGACGATACCACCGTGCCGAAGCGCGACAGCTCGGCGGACGGGACCGCGCGCGCGAGCCGCACCAGGATCCGCTTGTCGGGGCGGACCGTCAGCGAGAGCTGGCGCAGGTCGCCGTCGTAGATGAGCCGGCCGCGGTCGATGACGATGACGCGCGGGCAGAGCGCCACGACGTCGTCCATGTAGTGGCTCGTCAGGATCACGCTCGCGCCGTAGCGCTCGTTGTACGCCTTCACGAACCCGCGCACGGTCGCCTGCATCGAGACGTCGAGCCCGATGGTCGGCTCGTCGAGGAAGAGCACGCGCGGCCGGTGGAGGAGGGCCGCCGCGAGCTCGCACTTCATGCGCTCGCCGAGCGAGAGCTGCCGCGCCGGCTTGCCCACGAGGTCCCCGAGCTCGAGGAGGTCCGACAGCTCGCGCAGGGTCTCGTCGAACTGGCGCTGCGGGACGTCGTACACCGCGCGGTTGAGCGCGAAGGTCTCGGCGGGCGGGAGGTCCCACAGGAGCTGCTGCTTCTGGCCCATGACGAGCGTGATCTTCTTCAGGAAGTCGGGTTCCCGGTCCCGCGGCACGTGCCCCGCGACGCTCACCTCGCCGGCGCTCGGGTGCAGGAGCCCGGAGAGCATCTTGAGCGTCGTCGTCTTGCCGGCGCCGTTCGGCCCGAGGAAGCCGACGCGCTCCCCGGGGTCCACGTGGAAGTCGATCCCGTCGACGGCCTTCACCTCGTCGTACTTGCGGTGAATGAGCGAGCGCAGCGCCGCCGCGACGCCCGGCGGGCGGCGGTGGACCTTGTAGCGCTTCGAGAGCCCGCGGACGTCGATCACAGGGGCAGGGGTTCTACCGCGCCGCGAGGCGTCCGGCCACCGCGCGCAGCACCCCCGCGGCGTCGCGCTCGACGAGGTCGCCGTGCGACGGGACGAGCCGCGCCAGGCCGGGCGTCGCCACGAGGCGCTCGAGCGCGGCGGCGAGCGCACGGACGTCGCGCACGGTGACGATCCGCGTGATCGCCGTCACCTTCGCGCCGCCGGTCGAGCCGACGAGCCGCAGGAGGAGTCCGCCGGCGCCGGGCAGGTGCGGGATGTTCATCACCGCATCGCCGAAGACCAGGCTCGCCCGCGCCCCCCCGGCGCTCCGGACGACGAGCGCGGCCTCGCCCCAGCGCGATCCCTCGAGCGGGACGGCCTCGACCCCGGCGCCCTGCGGCAACGCCTCCCACCCGCCGTCCACCCTGGCGAGGGCCTCCACCCTGCGCCGCGCCGGCGGCGGGCAGAGGACGCGCAGCGCCGGGTATCGCGCGCGGAAGGCGTGCAGGTCGAGGCGGTGGAAGCCGTTAGGCACGACGAGGAACGCGGGCCGCCCGAACGCCTCGACCTCCGCCATCGCGCGCTCCTCGAGCGGGACGGCGTTGTGGAAGAGGAGCCCGCCGTCACGGAGCCGCACGATCGACATCCGCCGGTTCATCGGTCCGTGCGGCAGGCGCCCCGCGACGGTCCACAGGTTGTCCTCGAGCCTCTGGAGCGGGTCGTGGGGGAGCACCGTCCAGGGGCGGGGCGCGGCCATGCGCCACGTCTAACCCGGCCGCGACGCGGCGCACGCGTTACGTACGGTGCATGCCGACGAAGAAGCGGCCCGTGACGAAGACCGGGCGCCCGCGCAAGCGCAAGGGCGTGAAGCTCGAGCCGGCGCAGCTCGCCCCGGGCGACCTGCGCATCGTCGACCCGCCGCCGGAGCTCGAGGCGCTCATGCGCGAGGTGGAGGCGGACGGGGGCGCGGTGCTCGCCGCCTACCGCGAGCCGCTCGGCGGGAACGCGCTCCTCTTCGCGGCGCTCCCCATCGAGAAGGTGGAGCGCACCGCCTTCCAGCGCGACGTCTCCGACGCGCACGTGCGGAAGCTCACGCTCGCCATGGACAAGACGCGCCGCTACCTCGATCCGGTCATCGCGGTGCGCGGCGACGGCGGCACGTACCTCACGCCGAACGGCGGCCACCGGCTCACCGCGCTCCAGGAGCTGGGCGCGCGCAGCGTCGTCGCCCTCGTCGTCCCGGAGCGGAAGGTCGCCTACCAGATCCTCGCGCTCAACATCGAGAAGGCGCACAACCTCCGCGAGAAGGCGCTCGAGGTGGTGCGGATGTACCGGGAGCTCGCGGCGACGACCGACGCGACCGAGGGGGAGCTCTCGCTCGAGCTGGAGGAGCCGGCGCTCGCGACGCTCGGCTTCGCCTACGAGGAGCGCGGGCGGCTCTCCGGAGGCGCCTACCATCCGATCCTCAAGAAGGTGGACGCGTTCCTCGAGGCGAAGCTCCGCGACGCGACCGAGGAGCGCGAGCGCCGGGCGCGGGTGGTGCTCGCCTTCGACGACGCGGTGGGCGAGGCGGTGGCGCGCCTCAAGGAGAAGGGCTTCGACTCGCCCTACCTCAAGGCGTTCGTCGTCGCGCGCGTGAACCCGCTCCGCTTCATGAAGGGCGCGGTCCCGCCGTTCGACGAGATCTTCGAGACGATGACGAAGCGGGCGCGCGGCATGGACCCGGGCAAGGTGAAGGCCACGGACGTCGCCCGCAGCGGCGGGGCGCCCGAGGCGGAGTGACGGACCCTCCGTTCACCCTGAGCGTAGCCGCGCAGCGGCGGAGTCGAAGGGCGGCGATCAGGCCCGTCTCGGCGTCTTCTCGGCCCGCGTGACGAGCCGCTTCTCCAGCTCGTGCCCCACCGTCTCGAGCGCCGCCTCGTCCATCCCGGACTCGCACCCGGGGAACAGCTCGCGCTCCTCCCAGCGGACGTGGGCGTCGAGCAGCGCGCCCGTCGCGTGGGCCGCCTCGGGCGTGACGCCGTCGCCGGCCGCGCGCAGCTGCGCCGCGTGCTCGCGCAGGCGGCGATGCTCGTCGACCAGGCGGGCGTGCTCGTCGTCGTCCAGGTGCGGCCCGAGCGTCGCCTCCTCGGCCCG
>JBJMQK010000452.1:0-4876 GCA_045802735.1 Anaeromyxobacteraceae bacterium
TCCGTCAAGATGAGGTGAAAATGGTTCGACATCACGCAGAAGGCGTGCACGCGGATGTCGTACCGCCGCGCAGCGACGGCAAGCAGGTACATGAACACCGGGTTCGTCGTCCGGTTGGAAGGCTGCAGCAGAAACTGCCGCTGCGCGCAGCGCCGCGTCACGAGGTAGGTCGTCCCGGGAAGCACCTGGCGTGGGGCGGTCACGCCAATCGCACTCGCATGCGCCGTGCCACGGCCGAGGCGACTGGCAATCGTCAGGCTTTGCGATGCAACACCGTCCGAAGCGCGGACCGCGCGGCCGAATCACGGAACTCTCGGTTCGCTCGAAGCGGAGAACGTCTCAGCCGAGGTAGGCCGCGATGACGCGTTCGTCCTGGGCGAGCTGGGCCGGCGTACCCTCGATGACGATCCTGCCGCGCTCCATCACGTACGCGTAGTCCGCCACCTCGAGCGCCGCCTTCGCGAACTGCTCGACCAGCAGCATCGTCATGCCCTCGCCCTTGAGGCGGCGGATCGTCCGGAACACCTCCTGGACGATGACGGGCGCGAGGCCCATCGATGGCTCGTCGAGCAGCATCACCTTCGGACGCGCCATGAGCGCGCGGCCGATCGCGAGCATCTGCTGTTCGCCCCCTGAGAGCGTCCCCGCCGATTGCCGGCGCCGCTCCAGGAGGCGCGGGAAGAGCGCGTACACGCGCTCGAGGTCCGCGGCGGCACGGGCGCGGTACCCAAAGAACCGCGGCAGCCGCCCGTAAGCGCCGAGGAGCAGGTTGTCCTCGACGGACAATGGCCCGAACACCTTCCGCCCCTCCGGCGCATGCGCCAGCCCGAGCCGCGCCACGCGCGCGGCGCCGAGCGTGTGCACTGGTTTACCGTCGAGCAGGACCCTCCCCTTCGTCGGCCGCAGCAATCCCGATGCCGCTCGCATCGTGGTGGTCTTCCCCGCACCGTTCGCGCCGATGAGTGCGAAGACGGCTCCGGCCTTCACTGCAAGCGATGTACCGAGGAGCACCTCGGACAGGCCATACCCGGCGTGCAGGTCCTCGATCACCAGCATTCCAAAACCCTTTCACCCAGGAACAGGCGCGCCGGCCGGCTGCGGCAGCGGCGCCGCCTCCACCTTCCCGAGGTACGCCTCGATAACTCTGGGATGGCGTTTGACCTCGTCGGGGGTGCCTTCGGCGATGAGCTTGCCGCCGTCGAGGGCGGTCACGCGGTCGGAGAGCTGCATCACGACGTCCATGTGGTGCTCGATGAGCACGATGGTGATCCCGCGCTCGCGGATCCGGCGGATGAGCTCGATCTGGCGCACCACGTCGGGCTGCGACAGGCCGGCGGCGGGCTCGTCGAGGATCACCACCTCGGGCTTCCGCGCCAGCGCGCGCGCGATCTCGAGGAAGCGCTGCGACCCGTAAGTGAGATCCTTCGCCGGCGTGCGCGCCTGGTCGCGCAACCCGGCGAACTCCAGGAGCGCCAGCGCGTCGGCCTGGGCACGGCGGTCCTCGGCGCGGCCGAGCCCGACGAGCACGAGCGGCAGCGGCGCCTTGTACACGCCCGCGAGCGCCACCATCACGTTCTCGAGCGCCGAGAGTCCCGTGAAGAGCTGCAGATTCTGGAACGTTCGGGCGACGCCCGACCGCGCCGTCTTGAAGAGGCTCCCCGCCGGCAAGGGCGCGCCGCGCAGGAGCACCTCCCCTGACGTTGGCGTGTACAGCCCCGAGATGACGTTCACCGCCGTGCTCTTCCCGGAGCCGTTCGGTCCGATGAGCCCGTGCACCTCGCCGGCGTGCACCGTGATCGTGACCCCGTCCACCGCCTTCACGCCCCCGAAGTGGCGCTTCAGGTCCTTCACCTCGAGGAGCGCCCCGCCGCGGCGCGGCCGGACCGGGAGCACCGCGTCGAGCGGGGACGACTCTGGGAGCGGCGGCGGGCGGATCCGGAGGAGCTGGGCGAAGAAGCGGGTGGCGAAGCCCATGAGCCCCTCCGGGAGCCCCACCACCACCGAGAAGAGCATCAGCGCGAAGATGGCCTTCCGCCAGTCCTCGGTGTTCTGCACCACCAGGCCGCCGGCGACGAGCGCCCCCGTCGCGACCACCGGCGCGATCGCCTGGAACGCGCCCATCGTCCGCCGCGCGAGCCCGCGCGCCCCTGCGGCGAGCGCCACGACGAGCCCGACCGCGGAGAAGAGCTGGAAGAGGAAGCGGTTCGAGAGGAGGTTCGGCAAGAGCGCCACGAGCGTCGCGCCGACGACCGCGCCCCACAGGCTCTTCCGCCCGCCGAGCACCACGCCGAGGAGCAGCACCACCGTGAGCTCGTACACGAAGCTCTGCGGCTGCAGGTACTGGAAGTTGAAGGCGTAGAGCGCGCCGGCGAGCCCGCCGAGCGCCGAGCCGAACGCGAACCCCGCCACCTTGTGCCGGTAGGTGCCGACCCCCATCGCGTCCGTCGCGATCGGGCTGTCGCGCAGCGCCTCGAAGGCGCGTCCCCACTGCGACGACAGGAGGTTCCGCATCGCGAGCCACACGAGCGCGAGGAGCAGCACGCACAGCCAGTAGAAGTCGCGCGCACCGAGCGCGTGCCCGAACAGCGGCGGCCGCACCAGCGAGAGCCCCTGCGCGCCGCCGGTGAGCCCCTCGAGCTCGTTCAGCGCCGTGCTCGCGAGCGCCGTGAAGCTGAGCGTCGCGAGCGCGAACTGCGGCCCCTCGAGCCGCAGCGCGGGGAGCGCCAGGAGCGCGCCGAAGAGGAGACACACCGTCGGCGCCGCCACGAGCGAGAGCACGATCCCGCCGCCGAGCTTCGTCACCAGGATGCCGGCGGTGTACGCCCCGATCCCGAGGAACGCCGCCTGCGCCAGGTTCACCTGCCCGAGGTAACCGACGCTCACGTCGAGGCCGATGAGCAGGATGCCGTAGATGGCGAGGAGCGTGAGGAGCCCGAGCGCGTACGGGTTGTGAACCGCGAGCGGCACGGTCCCGAGCGCCAGGAACAGGACGAGCTCGGCGCCGCGGACCAGCAAGAGCCGCTTCCAGTTCATCGCGGCATCCTCACACCTTCCGGATCGCGGCCTTGCCGAACACGCCCGTGGGGCGGACGGCGAGGGCGAGGATGAGGAGGACGAGCCCCGGCGCCTCGCGCCAGCCGCTCCCCACGGTGAAGCTCGCCAGGCTCTCGAGCGCGCCGAGGAACATGCCGACGAGGACCACCCCGAAGCCCGACTCGAGCCCGGCGACGACCGCCACCGAGAAGGCCTTGAGGACGAGCGCCGACGCCATCGTCGGCCCGACGGTGGTGATGGGCGAGACGAGGATCCCGGCGAGCGCCGCGACGCCGCCCGAGAGCGCGTACGACAGCATGATCGTGTGCTTCGCGGAGATCCCCATGAGCTCGCCCGCGTCGCGGTCGGCCGACACCGCCTCGAACGCCTTCCCGAGGAGCGTCTCGCGCTTGAACACCTCGACGAGCCCCATCACCGCGAGCACGCCGACCGCCACCGACAGCTCGACCGCCGTCACGTCGACGCCGAGCACGCGGATCGGGTCCGCCGGGAACGGCGTCGGGAACGGCCGATCGTCGCGCCCCCAGATGTTCTCGGCCGCCGAGAACAGCAGGAGCCCGAGGATGATCGTGAGGAGGATCCACCCCTCGCTGCGCTGCTCCAGGGCGAGCCGCACGCCGGCGCGCTCCACGGCGAGCCCGAGCAGCGCGCCGAACAGGATCCCGAGCGGCAGGACGAGCCAGTAGTCGAGGCCCGCGTCGAGCAGCGACAGGCTCACGAAGGCCGAGACCATGACGAGCTCGCCCTGCCCGAAGTTGATGCTCTTGCTCGTCGCGTAGGTGAGCTGGAACCCGTACGCGATGAGCGCGTACACGAGCCCCATGAGCGCGCCGCCCACCAGGATCTGCGCGTAGACGGAGGCGTTCACGGGTTGTGCGTGTCTCGCTGCGGGCGGCGACTACTTCTGCGCCGTCTTGGCGAGCCGCGCGCGGTCGGAGTCGTTCGCGAACACGACCCGGCCGTCCTTCACCATCCCCATGACGACCTGCTCGCGGCGGAACGCCTCGTGCGTCTCGACGTTCGACGGGTCCCACTTCGAGTACGGCTTCGTCCACGTCGCGATGACGCCGTGCACCGGCGCCTTCAGGTCCTCGAGCGCCTCGGCGATCTTGCGGCTCTCGATGGTGCCCGCCTGCTTCACCGCCGCCGCGAACAGGTACACCGCGTCGTAGCCCTGCGCCGCCGAGACGGGCGTCGGGATGCGCTGCTCGCCGTAGGTCTTGTGGTAGGCCTGGATGAACTCCTTCGCCTTGGGCGTGATCGGCTCCTCGATGAAGGTCTGCGGCATGAGCGTGCCGTTCCCGTTCTTCCCTGCGTTGTCGATGTAGTTCGACATCGAGAGCGGCCAGCCGCCGATGAGCGGCTCCTTCATGCCGAGCTTGGCCATTCCGTTCGACACCGCCGCGAGCTCCGGTCCGATCCCCCAGATCAGGACCGCCTGGGCACCGGCCGACTTCGCGCGGAGCATCTGCGCCGTCATGTCCTTGTCGCCGATGTTGAACTTGTCGGTGGCGACCACCTTCAGCTTGTCGCCCTGCTTCTTGATCTCCTTCAGGAGGTCGTCGCGGCCGGACACGCCATAGTTCGTCGAGTCGTGCAGGAGCGCGACCTTGGTGAAGTTCCGGCGGATCGCCTCCTCCACCACCATCGCCGCCTGGATCCCGTCGTTCGCGGCGAAGCGGAAGATGGTGAGCGTCTTCGGGCCGTCCGGCTTCGCCCATTGCGTCATCGACGCGGAGCCGGCCGCCGGCGTGATGATCTTCGTGATCCCCTTCTCCTGCAGGTGCTTGTCACCGGCGAGCACGACGCCGGTGTTCACCGA
>JBJMQK010000605.1:0-3653 GCA_045802735.1 Anaeromyxobacteraceae bacterium
CGATGACGGTGGACCTGTCGTGCTGCGCCAGCTCTCCCATGATTCCTCCCCCTCCGTGCCGTGCTTCCACGTGTCAGGGTGCGCACGCGCGCGCGAGGGGGCAGCGACGCGCTTCACATTCGTTCACCCGCGCACCCTGAATCGGCCCCCGCGCCGCGCGTCCCTCCTGCGAACTAACCGGAGGAACACATGAACCGCACGATCCGCAGCATCGTCCTCGGCGGCACCGCCGCCCTCGCGCTCGCCGCCGGCCCCGCCAGCGCGCACGACCTCGACCACCACGGCTGCGAGCCGGCGCCGCTGACCGCCCGTGCTGCGCCGACCAGGCTCGCGGGCTGGGAGCGGGGCGGCGACCGCGACCTGCGCCGCCGGGAGTACGACGAGCTCGCGGCCGCGCGGGAGCGCTTCTACCGCGGGTGGCACGGCAACCGCCGCGACCGCGACCGCTTCGAGCGCTGGTGCGCCACGCGACGCGCCGAGCTGGACGGGCGCTGGGGCTTCGATCACGACCGCCGCTGACCGCGCGCCTCGCCCCCGAGGCCGCTGCCCCCGTCAGCGCGGCGGGCAGCGCCTCGTGGCGGCGACCGCCCGCGCGGGGGCCGCGCTCGTGCCGGTCGGGTCCCACGGTTGCCGCGCCCGCTGCGCCGCGCCAAGACCGGCGGATGCCCATCGCACTCGACGTCAACGGGCGCCGCCGCACCGTCGACGCTCCCCCCGACGCGCCCCTGCTGTACGTCCTGCGGAACGATCTCGAGCTCAACGCCGCGAAGTTCGGCTGCGGCGTCTCGCAGTGCGGCGCCTGCACCGTCCTCGTCGACGGGCGCGCGGTGCGCTCGTGCACGACGCCGGTCTCCGCGGTCGCGGGCAAGCGCGTCACGACGCTCGAGGGGCTCGGCACCGCGGCGAAGCCCGACCCGCTGCAGCGGGCCTTCATCGAGGAGCAGGCCGCGCAGTGCGGCTACTGCATCCCCGGCATGATCATGTCGGCGAAGGCGCTCCTCGACCGGAACCCGCGCCCGAGCGAGGCCGAGATCCGGCGAGCCCTCGCCGGGAATCTCTGCCGCTGCGGGACGCACAACCGCATCGTCCGCGCCGTCCAGCGCGCGGCGCGGGAGGAGCGCCCGTGAGCCCGCGCGACCCCGCCTCGCCGTCGCGCCGGCGCTTCCTCCTCCGCGGTGCCGGGCTCACCGTCGGGTTCGCGCTCGCGCCCGCCGCGGCCGCCGCGCAGACGCCCCCGCAGACGCCGCAGTCGCCGACGCCGCAGCCGCCCGTGCCGGCGCAGGCGCCGCGGCTCCCGGGCAGCCTCCAGGCGAACCGCCGGCTCGACGGGTGGCTGCGCGTGAACGCCGACGGCACCGTCACCGCGTTCACCGGGAAGGTGGAGCTCGGCCAGGGCATCCTCACCGCGCTCGTGCAGATCGTGGCCGACGAGCTCGACGTCGACGCCCGCCGCGTCGAGATCGTCTCGGGCGACACCGCGCGCTCGCCGAACGAGGGCATCACCTCGGGCAGCCTCTCCATCGAGCAGGGCGGCACGGCGCTGCGCTTCGCGAGCGCGGAGGTGCGGCACCTCCTCCTCGCCGCCGCCGCCGAGAAGCTCACCGCTGCCGCGGCGGAGCTGCGCGTCGAGGACGGCACCATCACCTCGCCGCGCGGCGCGCGCGCCACGTACTGGGAGCTCACGAACGCCGCCATGCTCCAGCGCGAGGCGACGGCGGCGTTCGCGCCGAAGGCGGCCGCCGCGCACCGGGTCATCGGCACGAGCATGCGCCGGCGCGACCTCCCGGCGAAGGTCACGGGCGGCGCCGCGTACGTGCAGGATCTCCGGCTCCCGGGGATGGTCTTCGGCCGGGTGGTGCGGCCGCCCTCGCCGCGCGCGCGGCTGCGGGGGCTCGACGAGGCGAAGGCGCGCGGGATGCCCGGGGTCGTGGCGCTGGTACGCGATGGCAGCTTCCTCGGCGTCGCGGCCGCGCGCGAGGAGCAGGCCATCGCCGCCGCGGACGCGCTGCGCTCGGCTGCGACCTGGGACGAGCGCGCCGCCCTGCCGCCCTCGGGGCCGGCCCTCTTCGCGTGGCTGCGCCGCGCGCGGTCGCAGGAGGACGTCGTCCGCGACCAGGCGGAGGCAGCCGCTCCCGCGGTGAAGGTGCTCAGCGCGACCTACACGCGCCCGTACCAGGCGCACGCGTCGATCGGGCCCTCCTGCGCCGTGGCGCAGTGGACGGGCGGCAAGCTGCGCGTGTGGAGCCACTCGCAGGGCGTCTTCAACCTCCGCAGCGAGCTCGCCAAGGTGCTGAGGATCCCGGTCGCCGACGTGACCGTCGCGCACCGCGAGGGCTCGGGCTGTTACGGGCACAACGGCGCGGACGACGTCGCGCTCGACGCGGCGCTCGTCGCGCGCGCCGCCGGCGGACGCCCCGTGAAGCTGCAGTGGATGCGGGACGACGAGTTCGGCTGGGAGCCCTACGGTTCGGCGATGGCGATCGACCTGCGCGCCGGGCTCGACGCGAAGGGCGAGGTCGTCGCGTGGCAGAACGAGCTGTGGAGCCACACGCACACCACGCGCCCCGGGGAGAGCGAGGGCGCGAACCTGCTCGCCGCGTGGTACCTCGCGGACGCGCTCGAGCCCGGGCCGGCGCGCAACATCCCGCAGCCGTCCGGGGGCGGGGATCGCAACGCGATCCCGCTCTACGCCTTCCCGCGGCAGCGCGTCGTGAACCACCTCGTGACGGAGATGCCGCTCCGGGTCTCCGCGCTGCGCACGCTCGGCGCCTACGCCAACGTGTTCGCGCTCGAGTCCTTCATGGACGAGCTCGCGGCTGCGGCTGCGGCGGACCCGCTCGAGTTCCGCCTGCGCCACCTCGCGGATCAGCGGGCGCGGAGCGTGCTCGAGGCGGTCGCCGCGAAGGCGGGCTGGCGCGCGAAGGCGGCGGGCGGCGGCGGGCGCGGCCGCGGCCTCGGCTTCGCCCGCTACAAGAACCACGCGACGTACGTCGCCGTCGTCGCCGACGTCGAGGTCGATCGCGCGAGCGGAGACGTGCGGGTCACGCGTGCGTGGGCCGCCGCCGACGCGGGCCTCGTCGTGAACCCCGACGGCCTCGCGAACCAGATCGAGGGCGGCGTCCTGCAGGCGGCGAGCTGGACCTTGCGCGAGGCGGTCGCGTTCGACCGCACGCGCATCCGGACCGCGTCGTGGGCGGACTACCCGATCCTGCTCACGACGGAGGTGCCCGCGGTCGAGGTGACGATCCTCGATCGCCCCGACGAGCCGCCGGTCGGGGTCGGCGAGGCGTCGCTCGGGCCCACCGCGGCCGCCATCGGCAACGCGGTCGCGCACGCCACCGGGCGGCGCCTGCGCGACCTCCCGCTCACGCCGGAGCGCGTGAAGGCGGCGCTCGGCTGATGGTGACTACCGGTGCCGCCCCGCCTCGTGCGCCGAGTGTCGCGCGCCGCGGAAGGGCGCGGGGCGGATGCCGCGCACCGCGAGCGCTCCGCGCGCGGGCGCGGGGCGGAAGTGCCAGCTCCGGGAGTCCGTGACGTCGTACGCCTCGAGCGACAGGATCAGCCCCCACGCCGCTGGCCCACCGTCACGAAGAGCCCGCCCTCCCCGCCGAGCCTCCAGGACCAGGAGAGCTGCTGGAGCACGTTCTCGAGCG
>JBJMQK010000622.1:0-4028 GCA_045802735.1 Anaeromyxobacteraceae bacterium
CTCGGCGATGACGGCGTCGCGCGCGCTCAACCAGCCGGAGCTCGTGGCGCCCGAGACCGCCGTTCGCATCCGCGCCGCCGCCGAGCGGCTCGCCTACGTCCCGAACCGCGTCGCGGGCGGGCTCTCGTCGCGGAAGAGCCACGTCGTGATCGCCGTCATCCCGAGCACGCTCAACCCGGTCTTCAGCGAGATGGTCGAGGCGCTGCGGCGGGAGCTCCTGCGCGGCGGGTACGAGCTCTTCCTCGGGCTCTCCGACTACGCCAGCCGGCGCGAGGACGAGCTCGTCGACACGGTGATCGGGCGCCGCCCCGACGCGATCGTGCTCACCGGCGTCATGCACTCGCCCGAGGTGCGCTGGCGCCTCGAGCGGGCGCACATCCCGGTGGTCGAGACGTGGGACCTGACCGCGTCGCCCATCGACATGCTCGTCGGCTTCTCGAACGAGCAGGTCGGGCGCGCCGCCGCGGAGCACCTCCTCTCGCGCGGGCACAGCAGGCTCGCGCTCGTCGTGGCCGACGACCAGCGAGCCCTGCTGCGGCGGCAGGGCTTCGCGGCCGCGCTGCGCGAGCGGGGCCTCGAGGTCGCGAGCGAGGTCATCGTCCGCGCGCCGTCGACGCTCGGGATGGCGCGCGACGGGCTCAGGCGGCTCGTCGCGATGGACGCGGCGATCGACGGCATCTTCTGCAGCTCGGATCAGCTCGCGCTGGGCGTGCTCTACGAGGCGAGCGCCCGCGCGATCGCCGTCCCGGAGCGGCTCGCCGTCGTCGGCTTCGGGAACCTCTCCGCGTCCGCCTACTCCCACCCGGCGCTCACGACCGTCGCGGTCGACGGCGATCGCGTGGGCCGCGAGGCGGCCCGGCTCATCCTCGATCGCCTGGCAGGTCAGCCGGGCGGGCCGGAGACGGCGGCGCGCGTCATCGACGTCGGCTCGCGCGTGATCGCGCGCGAGAGCGCGTGAGCCCGCCCTACTCCTCCCGGTACACGGCCAGGGACCCCTCGTTCTCCCAGACGTCGACCCGCGAGACGCTCACCCGTCCGCCCTCCATCCCGGCGAGCTGGCGGTTCGCCTCCACGTAGAAGAAGCGCGCCAGGTTCTCGGCGGTGGTGTTCACCTCGGTGAACGGCGCCACCTCATTGATGTTCCGGTGGTCGAAGCGGGCGCACAGCTCGGCGACGATGCGCTGCAGGTCGGCGAAGTCGATCACCATGCCGATGCGGTTCAGCGCCGCGGCGCGCGCGTGGACGCGGATGCGCCAGTTGTGGCCGTGCAGCCGCTCGCACTTGCCCCCGTGCATGCGGATCTGGTGCGCGGCGCTGAAGACGAAGTCCTTCGAGATCTCGTAGACGGGTACGCCCATGTCGCGCGGAATATAACCCGCGGCCATGGCCGAACGCACCCGCGTCCGCGACCTCGCGAGCACCGACTACTACGCGATCCCGCGCGCGGACACGGTCGAGCAGGCGGTGGACGCGATCCGCGCCGCGCCCGACAAGGCGGTCTTCTACTGCTACGCGGTGGACGAGGGCGGCCGCCTCGCCGGCGTCATACCGGTGCGGAAGCTCCTCACCGCGACGCGCGGCACGCGCATCGAGGACATCATGGCCGGGAACGTCATCGCGCTCCCGGCCGAGGGCGACCGCGCCCTCATGGAGGACTTCTTCGCGACGTACCGCTTCCTCGCCTTTCCAGTCGTGGACGCCGACCGGCGGCTCCTCGGCGTCGTCCAGGCCGACGCCTTCAGCGATCAGCTCATGGGCGAGTTCGAGGGGCGCGTCCGCCACGACTGGCTCCGCTCGCTCGGCGTCTCCGAGGAGGAGGGGCACGCGTCGGCGCTCGGCATCGTGCGCCTCCGCCTGCCCTGGCTGCTCGTCACCGTCGCGAGCGGGCTCCTCTCGGCGTTCGTCACCGGCGCGTTCCACGCGACGCTGGAGCGCATCGTCGCGCTGGCCTTCTTCGTCCCGGTGGTGCTGCTCGTCTCCGAGAGCGTCGGGATGCAGACCTCGGCCGTGACGGTGTCGTCGCTCTCGGAGGACGTGCCCCCGCTGCTGCGGCGGCTCCTCGCGCGCGAGGTGCAGGCCGCGGCGCTGCTCGGGCTCGCCTGCGGCCTGCTCGTCGGCACGGTGGGGGTCCTGTGGCTCCGGGACGTGCGCTTCGCGACCGTGCTCGGCGCCACCATGACGCTCACCGTCTCGACCGCGTCCGCCCTCGCCGTGGGCATCCCCGGGCTCTTCCGTCGCATCGGCGTCGACCCGGCGCTCGCCGCCGCCCCGCTCACGCTCGCGCTGACGGACAACTTGACGCTCCTCGCCTATCTCGCGATCGCCGCGCGCCTCGCTGCTTAGCCACCCATTCGGCGCCGGGCGCGTTACGATGGGGCGGTGAGGATCGTCGTCCAGGCGCTCGCGCTGTCCGCCGCGGGCCTCCTCGCGGGGTTCGCCGCGAACGCCTTCTCGCCGCGCCCGGCGCGGCTCGATGAGCCCGTGCGCGCCGCGGCGGACGCGCCCGGGGCCGCCTGCCAGCTGCCCGGTCAGCTGCCCACGATCCCGCGCATCTCCGTGCAGGAGGCGGCGCCGCTGTGCGCCGCCTGCAGCGCCGCCTTCGTCGACGCGCGCAGCGCGGCGGAGTTCACATCCGGTCACGTGGCCGGGGCGCTCCACCTCGCCGCCGGCGACTCGCCCGACCTCGTGCTGTGGCGCCTCACCGGCTTCCGGACCGTCATCGTGTACGACCGCGACCCGAGCTGCCAGCAGGCCGACGCCGTGGCGCAGGCGCTCATCGCCCGGGGGGTGCCCGACGTGCGCGTCCTCACCGGCGCCTGGCCGGCGTGGCTCGAGGCCGGAGCGCCCGGCGCCTCCGGGCCGTGCGCCCTCTGCACGCCGTCCGTGCCGTCGCTCGGAGGCCGCCCGTGAAGCGCCTCGCCGCCCTCGCCTGCCGCCTCGTCCTCGGCGCGATCTTCCTCTACGCCGCCGCCACCAAGGTACCGGACATGGCGGCGTTCGCGAAGGACCTCGCGAACTACCGGCTCGTGCCCGCGGCGCTGGTCCCCTGGGCCGCCAGCGCCGTCGTCGGCGTCGAGATCGTCGCCGGCCTGGCGCTCGTCCTGGGCGTCGGCGCGCGGGCGGCGGCGCTCGTCGCCGGGGCGCTGCTCCTCCTGTTCGTGGGCGGCCTCGCCCAGGCGCTCCTCCGCGGCATCGACCTGCGCTGCGGCTGCTTCGGCAGCGAGGAGAGCGCGACCTGGGGCACCGTCCTCCGCGACGTCGTCATGCTCGTCCCCGCCGTCGCCGTGGTGTGGCTCGGGCCGGGCGGGCTGCCGCGCCGCACCGACGCGCCCCCGGCGAAGCGCACCGCCCCTGCCGCAGAAGGACAGAAGACGCTCAGCGGGTGACGCCCGCCGCGCGCGGCGCGAGCGCGAGGAAGTACTGGTACGGCAGGAAGTCCTTCTCCTCGACGACGTCGAGGTCGGCGGCGTGCGCCGCCTCGAGGAACTCCTCCCGGGAGACGCGGTGCTCGACCGGAGGCCCGACCGGCGTCTCGCGCTTGTGGAAGTCGACGTTGACGAGGCGCCCACCCGGGCGGAGCTTCCGCGCGAGCGTGCGCAGGTACCCGGGGCCGTCCGGGAAGTGGTGGAACGTGTCGACGACGAGCACGACGTCGCAGCTCGCCGCCGGCAACAGCGGGTCGCCGCCGCGCGCGAGCACCGGCGTGACGTTGCCGATCCCGGCGCGGTCGATGCGCTCGCGCAAGGCCGCGACCATCTCCGGCACGACGTCCACCGCGAACACCTGCCCCGCGGCGCCCACCGCGCGGGCGAGGCGCAGCGTGAAGTAGCCGGGCCCGGCGCCGACGTCGGCGACGGTCGCGCCGGGCTCGAGCCCGAGCGCCCGAACCACCTCGTCGGGCCGCTGCCAGTCAGCGCGTCCGGGCTCCTCCATGAGCCGGATGTACGCGTCGAGGTCGTCGGGGTTGCCGTGGTTCTCGTGCCGGTGGTGGCCCATGGGGATCCTCTCGCGCAGAAGCGGCGATCTAG
>JBJMQK010000619.1:0-7152 GCA_045802735.1 Anaeromyxobacteraceae bacterium
GAAGGGCTGGCTCGCCCTCGCCCTCTGCGTCGCCGCCGCGAACGTCGCCCTCGTCCACCGCGCCCTCCGCGGCGAGGCCCCCGTCCACTTCTCCGGCCCCACCTTCCAGGACGACTTCTCACGGGCGTCGATCGGCCCAGGCTGGTCCACGACCGGCGGCCACTGGCGCATCGCGACCGGCGAGCTGTGGGCCCCCGCCGTGAAGAACAACCCGCTCTGGCTCGAGCTGCGCCTCCCGCGCGACGTCGCGGTCGAGTTCGACGCGCGCAGCGAGACCGGCGACGGCTCGCGCCCCGGCGACATCAAGTTCGAGATCTTCGGCGACGGCCGCGACCACGCGAGCGGCTACGTCTGCGTGTTCGGAGGCTGGGGCAACGCCATCTCCGTCATCGCGCGCCTCGACGAGCACGGGCAGGACCGCAAGGAGCGCAAGGATCGCAAGGTCGAGCCGCGGCGCACCTACCACATGCGCGTCGAGCGCCGAGGGACGGTGCTGCGCTGGCTCGTCGACGGCCAGCCCTTCCTCGAGTACGACGACCCCAGGCCGCTCGCGGGGAAGGGCCACGACCGCTTCGCCTTCTCCGGCTGGGAGGCGGACGTGTTCTTCGACTCCCTGCGGATCGCGCCGCTGTAGCGCCTGCTCAGTGCTCGAGCGGCTGCCGCGACCCGGCCCCGGCCGTGCGCCGCGCCCGCGCCAGGTCCGTGTCGGCGCCGAGCTGGAACGCGGTCCCGGCCACGAAGAGCAGCGCACCGGCGGCGGCGAGGAGCACCGGCCGCTCGCGCAGGATGGCGAGCGACGGGTAGCGCGACGCGAGCGCGAGGAGCACCGCCGAGAGCAGCACCGCCCCCGCTGCGGCGCCCGTCGCCGCGAGGACGAGCCGGCGCAGGATGAGCGCGAGCGCGGCGCCCGCGGCCGCGCCGGCGAGCGCGCCGAAGGTGACGCTCCTGGCGATCGGGACGCGCGCGCCGAGGAGCGCGCCCGCCGCCGCGCCGAGCGCGGCCGGGTACACCGCAGGCGCGAACGCCGCGCCGACCCCGAGCACGCCGGCGACGCCCCACGACCAGGTCTGCGGACCGAGCGGGACGCCGAGCGCCGTCGCCAGCGTCCCACCCGCGACGTAGCCGAGGAGCCCCGCGGCGAGCGCCGCCAGGACGCGCCCGAGGCGCCACCCGGCGACGAGGAGTGCGAGCCCGAGCGCGGTCGCGAGCAGCATCGCCGGCCACGACCCGGCGGCGATCCGGCCCGCGACGTCCGGCAGACGGCCGGCGAGCGCCTCGGCGTCGGCGAGCCACCCCTGGAGCACGGTCACGATGCCCGTCATGCGCGCGCGGACTCTAGCACGGCCATCCGCGGCGGGCCGCTTCTCGCCCGAGCGCGGCCGTCGCCGCCGCGCTACTCGTAGTAGTCTCCAGCCGCGCCCCGCGGAGGCCGCGTCGACGCCGCCGCGCCGCCGACCCCATGCACCGCCGCACCTTCCTCAAGACCGCCGCCGCCGCAGCCGCGTCCCTCGCCTTGCCGCGCCGCGCGCTCGCGCTGCCGCCGACCTCGGCGCTCGTCATCGGCCAGATCCAGCACGGCGGCCGCTGGAACCCGCGGCCGACCGCCCTGCGGCGGCTGTCATGGGAGCTCGCCCAGCGGACGAGCATCGAGACCGGCGCCGACGCGGTGCCCGTGCGCCTCGGCGCACCGGGCCTGCACCGCACCCCGATGCTCTACCTGGCGGGCGACGGCGCGCTCCCGCCGTTCAGCGACCCGGAGATCGCGGCGCTGCGCCGCCACCTGCAGTACGGGGGGTTCCTGCTCGTCGACGCCGCCGACGGGTCGGACGGCGGCGGCTTCGACGCGTCGGCCCGGCGCGAGCTCGCCCGCGTGCTGCCGACGTCCCCGCTCGCCCGCGTCGCGCGCGAGCACGTCCTGTACAAGACGTTCTACCTCCTCGACCGGCAGGGCGGACGGACGCTCGTGAAGCCGTGGGTGGAGGGGCAGGTGCTGAACGGGCGCCTCGCGGTCGTGTACTCCCAGAACGATCTCGGCGGCGCCTGGGCGCGCGGCGCGCTCGGCGACTGGGAGTACGCGTGCACGCCCGGCGGCGAGGCGCAGCGCGAGGTCGCGCTCCGCCTCGGCGTGAACATCGCGATGTACGCGCTGTGCACCGACTACAAGGACGACGCCGTCCACCTTCCCTTCATCATGCGGAGGCGCAGCTAGTGCGGGCCGCCCGGGCACACTCACCGTGAACGAGGCCGGCTACAACGCCTGGCGGTTCACCTCGCTCGCGCCGTGGCCGCGCCCCGCCCTCGCGCTGCTCGTCGCGCTGGCGATCCTCGCCGTCGTGCTCGCCTGGCGCGGCCTCCGCGCCGAGCCGAGGCGCGGCCGGCGCGCGGCGCTCGTGGCGCTGCGCGGCGGCTCGGCGCTCATCGCGCTCTTCCTCCTGCTCGAGCCAGCGGTGCGGCTCCTGCAGACCGCGCGCGTGAAGAATCGCCTCGCCATCCTCGTCGACGCGTCGCGCTCGATGAGCTTCCCGGTGGAGCCGGGCGGGCCGACGCGGGCGGCGGCGGCGGCGGAGTGGGTGAGGGCGCACCGCGGCGAGCTCGAGGCGCTCTCGGAGCGCGTGACGCTCGAGTGGCACGTCTTCGACCGCGACGTCGCGCCGGCGGATCCGGCGGCGCTGGCGCGGGGCATCCCGCCGCGCGGCGGGCGCACCGACCTCCTCGGCGCCCTCAAGGCGGCGGCGTCGGGCGGCGGCGCGGGCCGGCGGCTCGCGGGCGCGGTGGTGGTCTCGGACGGCGCCGACAACGCCGCGCTGGCGGAGGGCCTCGCCGGCGCACCGCGCGCCGAGCTGCGCGCGCTCGGCGTGCCGGTCACGGCGATCGCGGTGGGGAGCGAGGCGCCGAAGGACCTCGCCGTCGAGCGGGTCGCGGTGGACGACTTCGCCTTCGTGCGCAACACCGTCACCGTCGAGGTGTCGCTCACGGCGCGCGGCTTCGGCCGCGAGGAGGTCCCGATCGTGCTCCGGCGCGAGGGCGCCGTGGTCGCGCAGCGCACCATCCGGCTCGAGCCCGGGAAGGAGCGCTACAGCGTCCCGCTGTCCTTCGCCCCTGACACGACGGGCACGTTCGTCTTCACGGTCGCGGCGCCCGTCTACCCCGGCGAGGCGGTGGCCGAGAACAACCAGCGCTCGTTCGTGCTGCGCGTCATCCGGGACCGCGTCCGCGTCCTGCTCGTCGCCGGCCGCCCGAGCTGGGACGAGCGCTTCCTGCGCGGGCTCCTCAAGCAGGACCCGAACGTCGACCTCATCAGCTTCTTCATCCTCCGGACCAGCACCGACACCGCCGGACCGCAGGAGGAGCTGTCGCTCATCCCGTTCCCGGTGCAGGAGATCTTCGGCCAGCAGCTCCGGACGTTCGACGCCGTCCTCTTCGTCGACTTCGCCTACCAGCCCTACCGCTCCCTCGACATCGAGCGCTACCTGCCGTCGCTCCGCGAGTACGTCCGCAACGGCGGCGCGTTCGCGATGCTCGGCGGCGAGCAGAGCTTCGGCGAGGCGCGTTACGGCGAGACGGCGCTCGCCTCGGTGCTCCCGGTCGACGCGGTATCGGGCCTCGGCATCGCCGAGGGCGACGCCCGGCCGCGGCTCACGCCGGAGGGGCGGCGCCACCCGGTCACGAGCCTCGCCGCGGGCGAGGGGGCGAACGACGCGGCGTGGAGCGCGCTGCCGCCGCTCGCCACCGTGAACCGCACGCGCGCCCTCGCCCCGACCTCGGGGGCTCGCGTGCTCCTGGAGTCGCCGAGCGTGCTCGTGGACGGCCGGCCGGCGCCGCTCGTCGCCGTGCGCGAGGTGGAGAAGGGCCGCACGCTCGCCGTCGCGACCGACTCCTCGTGGTTCTGGGGCTTCCTCGCCGCCGAGGGCGGCGGATCGAACCGGGCCTACCAGCGCTTCTGGAACAACGCGCTGCGCTGGCTGGTGCGCGACCCTTCGCTGACGCCGGTGCAGGTCGAGCCGGATCGCCCGGCCGTCGAGCCCGGCGAGCCGATCGGCCTCTCGATCTCGGCGCGGGCGCCCGACTACGGCCCCGCCGCAGGCGCGCCCATCATCGCCGAGCTGGTTTCCGAGGACGGCAAGGTCGTGGCGCGCGGCGAGGCGGTCGCCGGCCCCGACGGCGTCGCGCACCTCGAGCTCGAGCCCCCCGCCCCGGGCGCGTACAAGGTGGTCGCGACCGCGAAGCCCGTGCCAGGCGCCCCCGGCGCGAGCGGGACGCCCGAGGTCGCGACGGGCGCGGTCGCGGTGCGCTCCTCGGGCCCGGAGGACGCCGACGCGGCCCCGCGCCCGGAGCTCCTGCGCGCGGTCGCCGAGGCGACCGGCGGCCGCTTCGCGCGCGCCGACCAGGCGCTCCCGCAGGTGAACCTCACCGAGCCCGAGGTCGTGGAGGTCGGCCGCCGCAAGGACGTGCCGATCTGGGATCGCGCGGGGTTCCTCGCCGCGCTCGCGGCGACCCTCGCAGCGGAGTGGGTGCTGCGGCGGCGCTGGGGTTACTGGTGACCGTGCGCAGCGCGCGCGGCGTCGATATCTGTGCCTGGTAGGCCCCGCGTCGCCCTCGAGCGGCCACGCGTCCAACCCCGCGGTGGAGGTACGATGGACAAGGTCGGCAAGGGCAGCGTGGTGTCCGTGGACTACGAGCTCCACCTCGGCGACGGCAAGGTGGTCGACGCCTCGGAGCCCGGCTCGCCGCTCTCGTACATCCACGGCGAGGGCCAGATCGTCCCGGGGCTCGAGCGCGCGCTCGAGGGGCTCTCGTCGGGCGACGTCCGCAAGGTGGTCATCGCGCCCGAGGATGGGTACGGCGAGCACGACATGCGCGGCGTGCAGGAGGTCCCCCGGAACGCGTTCCCCGACGGCGCCGAGCTGTCGCCGGGGATGGAGCTCGCTGCGCGCGGGGAGGGCGGCGAGACCGTGCCCTTCGTCATCCGCGAGGTCAAGCCCGACTCCGTCGTCATCGACCTCAACCACCCGCTCGCCGGGAAGACGCTCCACTTCGACGTCACCATCCGCGACATCCGCGCCGCGACCGAGGAGGAGCTGGCGCACGGGCACGTGCACGGTGAGGGTGGCCACGAGCACGATCACGATCACGGCGACGGTGAGCACGCGCACGGCCACGACCACGAGTGACGGCCGATCTTGCGCGCGCCGCTCCGGCGTGCTTCCGTGCGCGCATGCCGACGACCCTGCCACGCCGCGCCGCCGGGCTCCTCGCGGGCCTCGCCCTCCTCGCCTGCAAGCGCGAGCCGCCCGCGGCCGCGCCCGCCCCGGCGCCCACCCCCATCGCGGCGCCCGCTGGCCGGGCGTTCGAGCGCGGCGATCTCGCCGCGGCGACGCAGCTCGACGCGAAGCTCGCGCGCGTGACCCTCTTCGCCTCGGAGCTGTCCGCCGCCGCGGAGGACGGCGCGACCGCCGCGCGGGACCGGGCGAAGGAGCTCGCGCCCCGCCTCGCCACGGCGGTCGTCGACGCGGAGGGCGCGCTCGCCGCGATCACCCACCCCGCCGACAAGGTCGCCGCCGAACCCGCGCTCGCGGCGGCGCGGCGCTGGCCGGCCCTCGCCGTCGAGACCGCGGAGGGGAACGGCGCTGCCGCCGGCACCTCGCTCGCCTCGGCGCGCGACGCGCTCGGGAAGGCGGTGTTCGACTATCGCCGCTCGCGCGCCCAGTACGCGCTCGCGCCGTCCCCGGCCTCCCCCGCCGAGGCCGACTTCGGGCGCGCCCGTGCGGAGCTGGAGCGCGTGGAGAGCGAGGCCGGCGCGCGGCTCCCGGTGGCGCCGCGCGACGAGGGGCACAAGCTCGACTCGGGCTCGGCGTGGCTCACGGCGCAGGCGGCCGCGGCCCGGGCCAAGGAGGCGGCCGCCGCGCTCGAGCCGGCGCTGCGCGACCCGGCGCTGCGCTGGACCGACGCGGAGTCGCGGGCGCTCGCGGCGCTCCACGACCTCTCCGCGGCCGACGCGAAGGCCCAGCGCCGCCTCTCGCTCGCGTACCAGGCGGCGAAGGCCGACGCGCTCGACGCCGCCGCCGAGCTGGAGCGCGCGCGGGCGCGGCGATAGGTCGCTTCAGCGCGGTCCCGGCTCGCGGCGCAGCGCCTCGCGCAGGCGCTCCCGCACCTGCGGCGGGGCCGCCACCCCCACGAGGCGCGCGCGCAGCGCCGTGACCGTCGCGCGGAACTCGCCGCCGAACCGGGTGCAGCCCTCGCAGCCGCGGAGGTGCTCCTCCACCTTGCCGCGCTCCGCCGCAGGCAGATCGCCGTCGAGGTAGTCCGACAGGCGCTCGAGGACCTCGGAGCAGGAGAGCCCGCCCACGACCTTCTCGTTCGCGATCTTCACGACATCTCCTCCGTCACGGCGTGTCCGAGCAGCGCCTCGACGCGCTCCTTGAGCTCGAGCCGGGCCCGGTGCAGCCGGCTCTTCATCGCGGCGAGTCCGACGCCGAGCGCCGCCGCCGTCTCCTCCCCCGACAACCCCTCCACGTCGCGCAGCACCAGCACCTCGCGCGCGTCGTCCGGCATGGCGGCGAGCGCTCCCTCGAGCGCCGCGGCGACCTCCCGCGCGGCGGCCCGCTCGTCGGGCGGCGAGCCCTCGGCCGCGAGGTCCACGGCCAGGGTCACGTCCTCGTGGCGCTCGGGCTCGCCGGCCTTTCGCCGCCGCCCGCGCCGGCAGGCGTGGATGACCACCTGGAAGAGCCAAGTGCGCGCCGCCGCCTCTCCGCGGAACGTCGCCGCCCCACGCCAGGCCGCGAGGAGCCCATCCTGGAGCGCGTCCTCGGCCTCGCGCTCGCCGCCGCAGAGGCGCAGCGCGTAGCGAAAGAGTGCGTTCTCGTGGCGCTCGACCAGGCGCTCGAACGCGCGCCTGTCTCCTGCCCCGGTGCGGGTGAGCAGCTCCTCGTCGCTCGCCTGCGCGGCGATGTCTTCCACGCGTGCCACCTCCCGGACCGCCTCCGGTGCGAGTCCGCGCTCAAGAAAAGGGTTCCTCATGGCGGCGACCGGTCGAGGGTGATCCGGAGCGGCACCGTCCCGCCATGAGGACGAGATCCGGCGCCTTCGGCGCCTCACCCTGGGGGGAGAACTCTCCCCCCAGGACCCCCCATCGCGTGCGTTTATCGCAAGTGA
>JBJMQK010000039.1:0-10789 GCA_045802735.1 Anaeromyxobacteraceae bacterium
CCGCGAGGGCCGCCGCCCCTTCACCTGTCACGCAGCGTTCAGGGCTCGGCGCCGCCCGCCGAGCCCGAGCCCCGCTCCTGCGCGGTCATCTCCGCCCGGACCTTCTCCATGTCGAGCGCGCGCGCCTTCGCGACGAGATCCTCGAGCGCCGCCTCGGGCAGCGCGCCGGGCTGAGCGAAGAGCAGCACGCGATCGCGGAAGAGCATCAGCGTCGGGATGGAGCGGATGTCGAACGCTCCGGCGAGCGCCCCCTCGACCTCGGTGTTCACCTTCGCGAACGTGATGTCGGGGTGGTTCCCGGCCACGCGCTCGTACGTCGGACCGAACGCGCGGCACGGGCCGCACCACGGCGCCCACCAGTCCACGAGGACGATCCCGTCCTTGTTCACCACGCCCTCGAACGTCGCTTCGGTGACGTCCACCGTCGTCGCGCCCATCCGTGCCCTCCTCATCGGCCAGCGCGCGATGGCGCGCCCCTCGCCTCTCCCTTGGATCCACGGGCGCGGCGGACGATTCGCGGAAGATCAGCGCCCGCGCAGGAGCACCTCGTCGAGGCTCGCGGCGAGCTGCCCGCGCGTCAGCACCTCTGCGACGCCCATGGCGCGCGCCTCGTCCATGAGGTCGGTGCGCAGGTGGCCGAGGAAGCCGACGATCTCCGTCGCGGGATTCGCGGCGAGGATCGTCCTCAGCTCGTCCATCGCGCCGGGCTCGCCGAGGTCGGCGAGGATCACCGCTGGGCGCTTCTCCGCGGCGGCAGTGGAGAGCGGCGCGCCGCGGGGCGCCCACGCGACGTCCACCGCGAGGCGCTTCGCGGCGGCGTCGATCTTCGAGGAGAAGAGCATGTCCCGGACGGCGACGAGGATCATGCCCCCCTCTTAACGCGCGGGCGGGTACTTCTGCAGCTTCCGCTGCAGCGAGCGGCGGTGGATGCCGAGCCGGCGCGCCGCCTCGCTGATGTTGCCGCCGCAGTCGGCGAGGACGCGCTGGATGTGCTCCCACTCGGCGCGGGCGAGCGACGGCGTCTCGAACCGGCCGTGGACGTCGCTCGCGAGGCCCTCGCGCGCGAACGCCGCGAGCAGCTCGTCGGCGTCGACCGGCTTCGGCAGGTACCCCACCGCGCCGAGCTTCGTCGCCTCGACGGCCGTGGCGATGCTGCCGTACCCGGTGAGGACGAGCACGCGCGTCGCCGGGTCGTGCTCGCGCATGTCGCGCAGGAGCTCGAGCCCGCTGCGGCCCGGCATCTTGAGGTCGATGACGGCGAGCTCCGGCGAGTCGGTGCGCGCGAGCGCGATGGCCTCGTCGGCGCTGCCGGCGGTGCGCACGTCGAACCCGCGCTCGCGGAGCGCGCGGGCGAGGCGCTCGCGCAGCGTGGCGTCGTCGTCCACGAGGAGGACGCTCGGCTGCGCGTCCTTCGTCTCGGGGGTGGGCTGGGGGGTGGTCGGGTCGGTCATTGCGCTTCTCCGATGTGAGCGTGAACCGCGGGTGCGGCAGGGCGGTGCGGCGCGACGGGCAGGCGCAGCATCGCGCGCGTCCCGCGTCCCGGCACCGAGGAGAGCTCGAGCGAACCGCCGAGCTGCTCGGCGAGGGTCTGGGTGAGGAACAGGCCGAGCCCCATGCCCTCGCCAGGGAGCTTGGTCGTGAAGAAGGGCTCGCCCGCTCGCGACAGGATGTCCGCCGCCATGCCGTGGCCGGCGTCCACGACCTCGAACTTCGCGTGCCCGGCCTCGAGGTCCACGTGCACGCGGACGGCGTCGGTGGACGCCTGCAGCGCGTTCTTCACGAGCCCGCGCAGCGCGCGCGCGAGGCCGCGCGGCGGGCCGCGCACCTCGTACGCCTCGAGGTCGACGGCGGCGCCGAGCACCACGCGCTCCCGGCTCGGCGCGAACTCGAGCGCGGCCTCGATCCACGCCCCGAGCGTCTTCGCGACGAACGGCTCGCCGGCGTTCTCCCCGGCCTGCGCCGACATGTGGTGGAGGATGTCGCGGCAGCGATCCACCTGACCGCGGATGAGCTGGAGGTCCTCCTGCGCCTCGCGCGGGGCGGCGTTGCGCTCGGCGAGCCGCTGCAGCTCCTTCACCACCACCGCGATCGTCGAGAGCGGCGTCGACAGCTCGTGCGCGGCGCCGGCCGCGAGCGTCGCGAGCGAGGCGACCTTGTCCTTGCGGGCGGAGAGGCTCCGCTCCTCGGCGAGCATGTGCTGGACGATGGTGAGCGCCCGCCGCACGCGCTGGACGATGTAGACGAGCAGCGCCGCCGAGACCGAGAAGGCGACCCACATGCCCTGGACGTGCAGCGCCTGGATCTCGTGCTCGTCGAGCCCGGAGAGCGCGTTCAGCACGCCGAGGTGCTCGAGGGCGAAGAGGCCGCCGAAGAGCGCCAGGCTCACGCCGAGCATCATCCACGCGCCGGCCGACTCGAGCAGCACCGCCGCGAGCGCGACGTTCACGAGGTACAGCGCGGAGAACGGGTTCGAGTACCCGCCCGACAGCGCGAGGATCGCGGTGAGCAGGAGGACGTCGAACACCATCGCCGCGGCGAGCGTGATCTCGCGCACCGGCGCGCGGCGCAGCAGCACCTCGAGGAGCGCGTTCCCCGCGAGCTCGACGCCGACGAGCGCGAACAGCGGGACGACCGGGATGTCGACCCCGAGGCCCCAGCGCGCGACGGCGATGGCCACGGTCTGCCCGACGACCGCACCCCACTGGAGGCGCAGCAGCCACGACAGCTTGATGCGGTTGACGTCGAGCGGGTCGAGCGGCGGCCGCCGGGGAACTCCGGCGTCGGCGCCCTCGAGCGGCGCGGCAGGCGTGCTCATCCCCGTGAAAGTACCCCGATTTTGACCGAGATGGGTACTGCGCGTCCGAGGCCGGCGCGCGTCATGTTGACGCATCCTGCCGCTCGACCGGGCAGGTGCGCCCGTGGCCGCTTCCGCGCTCGCCGCGGTCGCTTGACCTGCGACCTCGCGACGCCCTAGCTTCGCGCGCTCATGCGCGGTCGCGGTCGGCCCATCTCCTCGGTCCTCGCCGACACGCTCCGCGGGCGGAGCGACGCGCGTCCGGCGGCGCTCGCCGCCGCGTTCGCCGAGGCCTGTGGCTGGCCACTCGCTCGCGAGGTGGCCCTCCGCGCCTCGACCCGCGACGGCCGCCTCATCGTCGTGGCGAGGACGCAGCCGTGGGCGGACCAGATCGCCCTGCTCGCCCCGCGGATCGTCGAGCGCGTGAACGCGCGGCTCGGGCGTGCCGCGGCGTCGGGGATCGACGTGCGCGTGGGGCCAGTCGAGAAGTGATCGCGCGCACCGCCTGGCAGGCGACGCTCCTGGCGCTCCTCGCCGCGTGCGCGCCGGTGCGCGCCCCGGCGCCGGTGCCTCCCCCACCCGCCGGGCGGCCGGCGCAGGGAGCGACGGTGCGTCCGGCCTCGCCGCCGCCCGCGCGCGGCAGCTACGGACGGGAACCCGGCGCGGAGGCCTCGCCGCTCGAGGCCGAGGCCGCGCGCCGCTGCGCCGCGCGTGCGCGCGCCGGCGGGCGTCCCGCGACGTCGCCCGCGCTCCTCCTCGCCGCGCGCACGCTCGCCGAGCGCGCGGCCGCGGGCGATCCCGCCCCGCTCGATCCCGCCGCGGTGCGCGCCGCGCTCGCGGGAGCGCTCGCCTACGACTACGCCCCCGTGGCGCACCTCGTCGCGGGCGAGGCTTCGCGGGCGGTCGCGGCCGTCGCGGAGCGCTGCGCGGCCGGCGAGGCGACGCACCTCGGCGCCGGCGCCGCGTCGCGCGACGGCAGGACCTTCGTGGTGCTCCTCCTCTCGCGGCGCGCCGCCGCGCTCGAGCCCGTGCCACGCGACGTTCCGGTGGGCGCCGCCGTCGCAATCGGGGGCGAGCTCGTCGGGCTCGAGGACGCGAGCGTCTTCGCGACGTCGCCGGCCGGCGACACGCGCCGCGCCGCGGGGACGGCGACGGGGCACCGCTTCAGGGCGGAGCTCCGACTCGACGCGCCGGGCCGCTGGACGGTGGAGGTGGTCGGGCGCGGGCCGCGCGGACCCACGGTCGCGGCGCTCCTCGTGATCTCCTGCGGCGGCGCGCCGCTCGCGGAGCCCGCGCGCGCGGCGACTCCGGCGGATCCGGCCGACGCGGGCGAGGCCGAGGCGGCCGTGCTCGCAGCGATCGCGGCGGCGCGGCGCACACGGGCGGTCGCGCCGCTCGCGGCGTCTGTGGCGCTGCGCGACGTGGCGCGGCGCCACAGCGCGGCGATGCTCGCCGCGGGCGTGCTCGGACACGTCGTGCGCGGCTCCGGGGACCTCGCGTCCCGGCTCCGCGCGGCGGGGGTGGCGTACCGCTCCGCGGGCGAGAACGTGGCCGAGGGCGAGACGGCGCTCGCCGCGCACCGCGCCGCCGAGGAGAGCCCGGCGCACCTCGCGAACATGCTCGCGCCGCGGCTGCGGCGCGCCGGCTGCGGCATCGCGCGGGGGCGCCGCCCGACGGGCGAGCCGGTCGTGTACCTCACCGAGATCTTCGTGGAGCCGGTGGACGATGGCGCGGACGAGCGGCTGACGCCGGAGGGGCGCGTCCGCGAGGCGCTGTGGGACGAGCGCGCGCGCCTCGGGGCTCCGCCGCTCCTCTCCGACGCGGCGCTCGACGCGCTGGCGCGGGACGCCGCGCGCGCGATGGCCCGGGCCGGCCGCGCCGAGGCGGGCGACGCGCTCGGCGCGCGCGCGCTCGGCCTCGGCCGCGCCGTCTCCGCCGCCGACGCGTTCGTGGCGTCGACGCCGGGCGATGCCGTGCGGTCGCGGAACCTGCGCGACCCCGGGCTGCGCCGCGTCGGCGTCGGCGTGGAGGTGGGAGACAGCGATCGCTACGGCGCGGGGCGCCTGTGGATCGCGGTCGTCTACACGGATTGAAGCCTGGCTATGCGAGGCGGCGCTGCGTGGCGTACGTCTCGAGGCCCTCCTCGACGTCCGGCTGGATCGCGAACAGCTCGCAGCGCGTACAGCTCCAGCTGTTCCAACCCTTCTTCACGGCCTCGTCGAGGCAGCCGTCGTAATAGGAGCAGAAGAGGTTGCGATGACCCTCGACGCCGCGGTCGGGATTGAGAGGTGCCGCGAGCTCGCTTGGGTAAGGTTTCGCCAGCACGTCGCTCTCCTCCCACCCTCGTGGTACCGGGAGTGGCGTGTCAGCCCCCTCAGCCCGGTGCTCCCCCTGCATGCTTCCGACACCCACGCAGCCCCCCCAGGCCGGCGCTCGCGCCGTCCGGGCTCGCGGGTCTTCAGCGCCGCGGCCTATATGGCGCTTTGCGTCACGAGGTGTCAACCCCCCGACCGCTCGCTCGCTGCGCCGTTGCAGCACGGGTGCGGCGAGGTGCATCGAAGTGCGCGAACCAGCGCGTGTTCTGGTCATATTGAAGGTGATGGCGGCGCTCGTGACCGCGTGCGTCGCAGCCCGTGTCAATGCGGCCGCAGCGGCCACCGAGCCGTTGACGGGGTGGCTCGAAGGTGTCGCGACGAGCGCCGCCGCGCTCGACCGCGGCGACGCCGGCGGCGGCGAGGTTGCGGCGCGCGCCGCGCTCGCGGCCGTCCCGCGCGGGGCCTCGGGCGCCCGCGCCGAGCTGGCGCTCGGGCTCGCCCTGCGCGACGCCGGTCGCTTCGCCGAGGCGACCTCGGCGCTGCGCCGCGCGCTCGGGGCGCTCCCCGATCCGACGCTCGCGGCCGCAGCCCGCCTCGCGCTCGCCGAATCGCTCTTCTATTCGGGGCACGCCGGTGCGGCGGCGCCGCTCTTCGCCGAGCTCGCCCGCAGCCCGGGCGCGGCGAGCGCGCAGGCCGCATGGCGGGAGGCCGACGCCCTCCTCGAGGCCGGCGCGCCGACCGCCGCCGCGCGCGCCTACGAGCGGCTCCTGTCCGGGGACCCGACGAACGCCGCCGCTCCCGGGGCGCGGCTCTCGCTCGGCGCGGCGCTCCGCGGCGCGGGCGACGGTGCGCGCTCGGCCACCACCTGGCGCGCGCTGTGGCGCGATCGGCCCGCCGACCCCGCCGCCCGCGCGGCGACCCGCGCGCTCCGCGCCGCGCGGGCGGGAGGCGCCGACGTCCCGCCGCCCTCGCCTGAGGATCGCCTCGCCCGCGCGACGCGGTTCCTCGAGCTCGCGCTTCCGCGGCGCGCGCTCGCCGCGCTCGACCGGCTCGACGCGTCGGGGCCTCCCGCGGACGCGGCGCGGCGCGGCGCGCTGCTGCGCGCGCTCGCGCTCCTCGGGCTGGGCCGCCGCGACGACGCCCAGGCCATCGGCGAGCGCCTCGCCGCCGACGCGGCGGCCGAGGACGGCATCCGCGCCGGGGCCGAGCTCGTGCTGGCGCGCGCCGCCGCGAGGGCGCACCGCGCCGACGAGGCGATCGCGCGCTACCGGCGCATCGCCGCGTCCAGGATCGCGATCCCCGGGCTGCCGCCGGCGCAGGCGCGCGACCTCCCCGAGGAGGCCGCGTACCTCGTCGCCTGGCTCCAGTTCGACGCGGGCCGCTATGCGCGCGCGGCCGAGGCCCTCCACGCGTACGTGCGCGAGCACCCGCGGGCGCGCCGCGCCGACGACGCGCGCTGGTTCGAGGCGTGGGCGTACGTGCACCTCGCGCGGCACGACGAGGCCCGGCGCGCGCTCGACCGGCTCGCGCGTGGCCCGCTCGAGGTGCAGGCGCGCTACTGGCTCGCCCGGCTCGCGCCGGCGGCGCAGCGGCGCGCCGCATACCAGCGCGTCCTCGCCGCCGCCGCGCCGGGGAGCTGGTACGCGCTCCTCGCGGCGAGCCGGCTCGCTGCCCTGGGCGAGCCGGCGCCCGCGGCGCTCCCCGCGGCGGCGCCGGCACCCCCGGCCGAGGGCCCGGCAGGCGACGCGCTCGCGCGTGCGGCCCGCCTCGCGGGTGCAGGGCTCACCGCCAGCGCGCTCGCCGAGCTGCGCGCGATCGCCTCCTCGCGTGAGGTGCGCACGCGCGCCGCCGCCGTGGCGCAGCTCGCCGACGCCCTGGGCGACGCGGAGCTGCCGTTCCGCATGGCCCGCGACGCGCTCGCCCCGACGCGACGCGCGCAGCGCTGGCTCTACCCCGCGGCCTTCCCGGAGATCTTGCCGGAGAGCGCCCGCGAGGCCGGCGTCGACCCGTGGCTCTACCGCTCGGTCATGCGCCGCGAGTCGGCGTTCCGGCGCGACGCGCGCAGCGGCGCCGGCGCGGTGGGGCTCGTCCAGCTCATCCCCCCGACCGCCGAGCGGCTCGCGATCGTGTACGGCGTCCGGCCGTCGCAGGTCCGGAGCCTCGAGGATCCCGGCGTGAGCGTCCCGCTCGGCGCAGCCTACCTCGCGCTGCTGTCCGAGCGCTTCGCGCAGCCCGCGGTCGTCCTCGCCGCGTACAACGCCGGGCCACCCGCCGCCGCGGCGTGGGCGAGCGCGCGCGCCGGGGTCCCGCTCGACGCGTGGGTCGAGGACATCGCCTACCGCGAGACGCGGCGCTACGTGAAGGCGGTCCTCGCCGACGCGGTCGTGTTCCGGTCGCTGCACGAGGGCGGCGCGCTCGCGCTCGACGGCGCCGTCCGGGTGCCTGCGCCGAGGGACGGCGTGGGGTTCTAGGCCTGTCGCGCGCGGATCACGGCGCCGCGTCGCCGCCGCCCGGCGGGGCGACGCCGCGGATGGCGGCGAGGGCGGCTTCGCCCATGCGGCGCAGGACGACCGGCGTGATGCCGGGGATCGCGAGCAGCTCCTCCTGCGTGCGCGGGCGCCGCCGCGCCGTCTCGACGAGCGCGGTCTCGGGCATCACCTTGAACGGCGGACGATCGAGCGCGCTGGCGCGCTCCTCGCGCGCGATCCACAGCGCGCGCAGCACCGCGCGGCCGTCGGCGTCGAGGTCGCGCGACGCCTTGAGGCGGCGCCAGCCCTCCGGGTCGAACACCTTGGGCCGGGGCTCCACCGCGCCGATGCGGGCGAACTCCTCGCGCGCGCCGGCGGCGAGGCCGCGCGCCTCGAGCTCACCGGCGAGGACGTCGTAGAGGGCGAGGAGGTAGTGCGTGTCGAGCGCGGCGTAGCTCACCTGCTCGGAGGCGAGCGGGCGCCGTCCCCAGTCGGAGCGCTGGAAGTCCTTCGCGAGGCGGACCCCGAACTGCGCCTCGACGAGCGCGGACAGGCCGAGCCCGGGCCTGCCCAGGCGGCGCGCCGCCGCCATCGTGTCGAAGAGGCCCGGGAGCGCGAAGCCGTACTCGCGCTTCAGGCAGCGGACGTCGTAGTCGGCCCCGTGCAGCACGACGGCGGGCGCGGCGGCCAGCACCGGCCCGAGCGGGCGCGGGTCGGCGGCGAAGGTGTCGAGCACGTAGTCCGCCGCGCGCGTCGAGAGCTGCATGAGGCACACGCGCTCCCGGTAGACGTGGAAGCTGTTCGACTCCGTGTCGAGCGCGATGGCGGGCTCGCCGGTGAGCGCCCGCGCGAGCGCCTCGACGCCGGGGGCGTCCGAGACGAGGATGGGGCTGAGGCGGGGCGGCGTGACGGCCATGCGCGGCGCCGGGCTCTACCCGCCCGCGAGGGCCGCCGCAACCTGACCGGCGACGCGTGCATTCTGCTCGAGGAGCCGCACGTTCGCGGCGCGGCTGCCGCCCTCCGTCGCGCGATCGAGCGCGTGGAGCAGGAACGGGGTCAGCAGCTTCCCCGAGAGGCCGCGGGAGCGCGCCTCGGCGAGGGCGTTCGTGAGCGCGGCCTCGACGCGGTCGGCGGGCAGCGGGTCGGGGGGCGCGACGCAGAGCAGGACGCCCTCGTCGCGCTCCAGCACCTGCCAGTGGAGCCGCAGGAGCGCGGCGGCGGACTCGGCATCCTCGACGCGGTGCTCCACCTTGACCCCGCTCCGCGCCACGTAGAACGCGGGGAGCTCGGAGGTGCGGAAGCCGAGGACGGGCACGCAGAGCGACTCGAGGGCCTCGACGGTCGCCGCGACGTCGAGGATGACCTTGGGGCCCGCCGCGACGACGCACACCCGCCGCCGCGACAGCTCGTGCAGGTCGGAGGAGACGTCCCGCAGCGCGAGGTCGCCCGGCGCCGCGCGGTGGACCCCTCCGATGCCGCCGGTCGCGAAGATGCGGATGCCGAGCCGCGCGGCAATCGCGATCGTCGCTGAGACGGTCGTGCCCGCGTCGCGCCGCTCGAGGAGCAGCGCCGCGAGGTCGCGCACGCCCGCCTTCGCGGCGCGCGCCGAAGGGTCGGCGAGCCGCGCCAGCTCGGCGTCGCTCGCGCCGACGGCGATGCGTCCGCCGACGAGCGCAATGAACGCCGGCACCGCCCCGGCCTCTCGCACGGCCGCCGCGCAGCGCCGGGCGGCGTCGACGTTGGCCGGCGGCGGCAGCCCTTGCGCGACGACGCTCGTCTCGAGCGCGACCACGGGGCGGCCGATCGCGAGCGCGTCCCGGACCTCGGGCGCGAGCTGGAGGACGGCTTCCATCCTGCGAGTGTACTCCCCCGCGCCGGGTGCGGCATGGCCGATGCCGCAACCACCCGCGCGATATGGAGATCACTGCCTTGTGGCGGCCGGCGCATCCCTCGCGTCCCCGGCGCGAGGCGCGGCGATGAGCGCCAGGCTCGGCGCGCTTCGTGGACGGTGGATCGGCGCAATCACTCGAAGGCGGTGGCGCGCTCGCCCGCGCCGCGGAGGTCATCCGCGGCGACGTCTCCCGGGGCGCTCGTCGGCGCAGCCACCCGCGTGTGGGCCGCCCGCGCCACGGCCGGGCGGCTTGTCGTCGCACCCGGCGCGGGGCTACCCTCGTCGGCGATGGAGTCGACGACCTCCGCGGCGGCGTTCGGCGAGGTGCTGCGCGGGCGCGCCCGCAAGGCGCTGGCCGACTTCCGCGCGGCGAGCCGGTTCTTCAAGCTGCGGCTCGGCATCGTGTCGGCGTGGGCGCTGCTCTCGCTCGTGACGCTGTGGGCGACCTGTCCCTCGTCCGGCCCGGCGAACGCGCTCGGCGCGGACGTGCAGGTGAGCGGAGACTCGCTGCTCGGCGGGCAGATCCTCGTGCGGAACGAGTCCGGGCGCATCTGGGAGGACGTCGTGCTCACGCTCGACGACGGCTGGCGCTACACGCAGGCGACGATGCGCCCGCACGACCTCGTCGTGGTGTCCGTGGAGCAGTTCCGGCGCGGGGACGAGGCGCCGCCGCGCGACTACCGCCCGCGAGGGCTCCGCATCGAGTGCGCGCAGGGCGCGGGCCGCTTCGACCTGCGATGAGTCGGTGCGCGGCCTTCGCCGCGGGGAGGCGAGGCGTGGGCAATCGCGTGCTGCTCGTCGACGACGACCCGGAGATCTGCCAGTTCGTGGCGATGCTGCTCGAGCTCGAGGGCTTCAGCCCCATCGCTGCGACGCGCGCCGAGGACGCGCTCGCCCTCGCCGCCGCGGAGCGCCCCGTCGCGGTGCTCCTCGACGTGGCGATGCCGGAGGTCGACGGGCTCGAGCTGTGCCGGCGCCTGCGTTCGGCAGGCCTCACGGCGCCGATCCTCGTCGTGTCCGCGCGGCCGGGCCAGGAGATGCACCGCCGCGCCCTCGAGGCCGGGGCGGACGAGTTCATCCGGAAGCCGTTCGACAACGCGGACCTGCTGGCGCGGCTCCGCCACTGGATCGCCGCGCGCGCTCCCGTCCGCCCTGCCCTGCACGGCTGACGAGCGCCGCGGCCTCGTCGTCGGCCGCGCGTTCGCACGCGATGTCGAGGGCGCGGCGCCGCGCCGCGCGGACGCGCGCGTGCGCTGCGAGCTCCGGCTCGCTCGCGACGGGCGCGGAGGCGAGCATCGACTCGGGGTCGGGGCGGCCGGCC
>JBJMQK010000051.1:0-6481 GCA_045802735.1 Anaeromyxobacteraceae bacterium
TCCGCCGGGGACGGGCCGGACAGCGGGGCGCTTTCGCCGGCCCGGCCGTTGAACTCCATGGCGGGCTTTGGAGCCCCCCCCTTCTCTGGCCGCGTTTGCGGCGGTGTTCGACCGCGCCTCCGGCGCGCGGCTCGAGACGGCGGAGCGCTTCGTGCTCTCGCTGCCCGCCCTGTTCCCCGGTGCCCTCGCGGAGTGCGACCTCGCCCTCCAGCAGCGCACCGCCATCCTCGCGCTCGTCATGCGCTTCGACGCGGCGCGCTTCGACGCGGCGGCGCGCCAGCGGCTCGACTTCTGGTGCGCGCGCGCCGGCGTGCGCGCGACCGCGCTCGACGCGCTCGGCGACGCCCAGCGCGAGGTCTTCCTCGGCAACGTCGCGCGCTGCGAGCCGAAGCTCCTCGCGGTGCCCGCGGCGCGCCTCGCCGACGAGCTCGCGCCGCTGTTCGCCGCGGCGGGCGCGCCCGAGGGCCGCTGCCGGGCGGTCCCGGAGCGCCCCACGCTCGCGATCGACGCCGGCGGCCCGGGGTTCACCGGGGTGCGCTTCGACGCCTCCGCGCGGACGCTCTTCGTGCCGGGCGTGCTCGCGCCGCCGGCGGGCGACGCGCTCGTCCTCGCGCTGCGCCTCCCCGGTGGCGATCGCCCGGTCGAGCTGCCCGCGCGCGTCACGGGCGGTGGCGACGGCGCGCGCCCCGCGGCGGCGGGGTTCACGCTCGCGCTCGACTGCGCCGAGGAGGTGGCGGAGCGGCTCGAGCACCTCGCGTGCCCGCAGCCGGCGCGCGCGAGCGCGGAGCAGCGCGCGCACCCGCGCTACGCCGTCAAGGCGTCGGTCCTCGTCGCGTCCTGCGACGAGCCCATCGTGGCCGTGCCGCGGTCCTCCGCCGACGCCGGCGCGGCGTTCATCGAGTACGCCACCGACCAGGAGCTGGCGGCCGACTTCGTCGACAACCTCTCGCAGGGCGGCGCCTTCGTGCGCACGGCGCACCCCGCGCCCGTCGGGTCGCGCGTGAACCTCACCATGCGGCTCCCCTGCGGCGACGAGCTCACCGCGCCGGCGGTCGTCGCGATGACGAGCGACAAGGGCATGGGGGTGCGGTTCGAGCTCGACGAGCGCGGCCAGGCGCGGCTCGCCGCGGCCATCGCGCGCATCTCGGCGCGGCCCCGGCGCGCGCTCGTCGTGGACGACGACGCGCTCGTCTGCCGCATGCTGCAGGAGGCGCTGCGCGGGCGCGGGTTCGAGGTGCTCACCGCGCGCGACGGCGCCGCCGGGCTCTCGCTCCTCGCCGACGAGCTGCTCGCGCTCGACCTGCTCGTCACCGACGTCAAGATGCCGCACATGGACGGCGAGACGCTGGTGCGGACGATCCGGCGCGCCGGCGGCGAGTCCGAGCTCGCCATCGTGGTCGTCACCGGCGCGATGCAGCCCGGGCTCGAGCAGCGCCTCGAGCGCGACGGCGCCGACGCGGTGCTCGACAAGGCGCTCGGCCCCGACCTCATCGCGCAGGCCGCCGACGCGGTGCTGGAGCGGAAGCGGCTGGCGCTGCAGGAGCTGACGCGAGCGGACCGAGCGCGCCGGGGCGTCAGCCCCGTCGTTCAGAACCGCACCACCGGCGCCCCGCTGGCGTCGCGCGAGAGGTAGCCGAGCACCCCTGCCGCGATCGCGAACGCGCCGGCGGACGCGGCGCTCGCGTAGGCCACGGTCTCGCGGCGCGAGGCGGAGGCGACGAGGCTCGCGTGGCGGGCGGCGTCCGGCGCCGAGGGGAAGATGCCGGTCGCGAGCAGCGCGTCGGCGGCGCGGGTGTCGCTTCGCGCCGCGAACGCCTCGTACACGGCGAGCCCCACGAACCCGATCGCGACGCCGCCGCTGGCGTAGGCGGCCGGCCGGACCCACGTGCGCGCCCGCCGCATCGCATCCGCCGCCGTGCCCGGCGCCGCGACGAGGCCGAGAGGTGGCGGCCGCGGGGCGAGGTCGAGCTTCGGGCCGACGGGCGCGACCTCGGGCGAGGCCGCGCCGTCGAGGAGGAAGGCCGCCAGCCCGGCGGCGCGCGGCGCCGGGAGCTTTCCGCCGTCGAGGCGTACGCGCGCGCTCCGCACCGCGGCGCCGCGCGAGAGGTCGTGCAGCGTCGCGGCGAGGGCCGGCGCGCCGCCGTCGGCCTCGAGGGCCGCCGTGACGACGCGCGCCGCGCCCATCCAGGCGCCCGCGGCGAGCGCGCGGTCGCTGCGATCGGGCAGCTTCGCCGCGAGCCCGGGGATGCCCTCGAGCCGCAGCGCACCGGCGGTCGCGGCGTCGAGCACGACCGTGCGCGGCTCGCGCGCGAGCTCGACGACCGACGGCGGGACGCGGCAGGAGCCGGCGGACGCGGCGAGCCGGTGGCGCCCCGCGGGCAGCGCGAGCGAGACCGGCGTCGTGCCGGCGGGCCGCCCGTCGACGAACACCGCGAGCGGCGCGCCGTTCGACGACACCGTGAGCTGCACGGTGGGGAGGGCGCTCGCGCGCTGCCGCGCGGCGTCGAGGTCGCGCAGGTACGACGGCGGGTACTGCGCCGGATCGGCGGCGAACCCCGGCGCCGCCGCGACGAGGCGGTCGAGCGCGGTCGCCGCGGCGGCCGCGTCGCGCCGCAGCTTCTCGGCGTAGGCGAGGCGCGCGAGCGCGCGGACGCGGAGCGCGTGCGCCTCGGCGGACGCGGGCTGCGCCTCCGCCGCGGCGGCGGCCTCGCGCAGGGCGCGCGCGGCGCCGTCGTGATCGGCGCCGTCGAGCGCGGCCTCGGCGCGCGCGGAGGCGCGCTCCGCGTCGGCGAGCGTCGCGGCCGGCGCCGGGACGACGAGGCGCGCGCGCATCTCGGCGACCTCGAGCACGCCGCCCGGAGCGCGATCGCGGAGCGCGGCGCGGAGCGCGTCCGCGAGGGCCGCGAGCTCGGCGCCCGGTCCCGCCGGCGGGTCCGCGACGGGGAGGACGGCGAGGGAGTCGGCGGCGAGCGCGCGCGTGGCGCACAGGGCGAGGACGAGAGCGGCGATGCGGGGCATGGAGAGCGGGCTGCGGGTCGGCCGGAGCGTGAACCTTACTATGGGTGCGGAAGCGGTGTCACGGGGTGCGGTGGGGGCGCTTCGACTCCGCGCTTCGCGCTACGCTCAGCGCGAACGGAAAACCCGCGCCGCGACGGAGGTTCGGGTTCGGGTTCGCTCCCATGTCCGTTCACCCTGAGCGGAGCGCAGCGGAGTCGAAGGGCGAACGCCACTCACTTCCCGGGCGCGGCCCGCGCGGTCTGCCCAGCCCCTCCTTCCCGCTCCGGGTGGACCGCGTCCGCCGCGAGCTTCACCGCCCCCGCCAGGCGATCCGCGAGCTCCGGCCCGTAGTACGTGCGCACCGTCTCGCCGGCCATCTCCGCCATCCGCTCGCTCGTCTCGACGTAGCCGAGGTAATCGCCCGCGAGCGAGAGGATCTCGCTGCCCTCGCCGGCGGCATCGCGCCAGCGGCGCCCGACCTCGGCGACGGGCTCGCCGGGCACCGCGAGGAGCGTCAGCGGCCCGAGGCGGATCGCCGCGAGCGTCGCGCGGTCCGGCACGACCGCGTAGAAGAGGTTCCGCACGAGGCGCTTGAGCGGCGGCGGCGAGGCGCCCGGGTCGGGTGGCGGCAGCACCACCGTCGCCGTCGCCACCGCGAGCTCCGGGAACGGATCGGACGGTCCGTACGCGAGCTGCCCGAGCTTCGCGGCGACGAGCCTGGCGTACGCCTCCGGCCTCGACGACGCGCCGGGAGCGATGCGCGGCGTCTGATCGCCGAGCGCCCCCTGGAAGAAGACGGTGGGCATGGGCCGGGAGCGGACGAGCGCGCCGGGCCAGTCGCCCGTGATGCGGTGGTTGTCGAGCCCGAGCAGCGTCGCGTGCGCGGGGAACAGCACGAGGTCCGCGACGGCGGCCCCGGACAGCGCGACGAGGCGCGCCGACACGAGCCGGCCGTCGACGGACGTGCCGCCGCGGCTCCGCGCGAGCGCGCTCGCATCGCCGCGCGCGACGGAGAGGTACGCCGGCTCGAGCGCCGCGAAGGCCTTGCGCACCGCCGCCGCGATGCGGTCGGCGAGCGCCTCGAACACCGCCGCGTCGTAGGGCCCCGTCGCGAGGCGCTCGCCGACCGCCTCGTCCCAGAACGCGCCCGGCCCGGAGTGCGTGTGCGTCGCGGCGACGACGAGGCGGTCGAGCGGGAGGTCGCCGAGGCGCCGCGCGACGGCGCGGTCGAGCGTGCCCGGGACGAGCAGGATCTCGACCGACGCGAGCGCGACCGTGCAGCCGGGCTCCTGGAGGACCACCGCGCGCGCCTCCACCGGCTCGCGCGGGCCCTCCTCGTACCACTTGAGCCGCGGGAACCCTGCGACCGGGAGGAGCCCCGGCAGGTCGAGCGGCACCGTCGCCGCTCCGGCGAGCAGCGGGCCAGCACCGCGCGCGACGTCGCCGAGCCGCGGCGGCCCCGAGCGGCTCGCGGGCCGCCAGCGCAGGGATCCGACGCCATACGCGAGCGCGAGGATCGCAGCGACGATCGCGGCGGCGGTCAGAAGCTTTTTCGCCACCCGATCGTTATACTGCGGCGCTCCCATGGGATACGACGCCGTCTACGACAAGCTGAAGGACGAGTGCGGCGTCTTCGGCGTGTGGGCCCTCGGCCAGAGCGACGAGGCGGCGAACTTCACCTACCTCGGGCTGCACGCGCTGCAGCACCGCGGGCAGGAGTCGGCCGGCATCGTCTCCACCGATGGTCGCGCGCTGCACGTGCACCGCGGGATGGGGCTCGTCGCGGACGTCTTCACCGCCGAGGAGCTGGCGCGCCTCCCCGGCGGCGCCGCCATCGGCCACGTCCGCTACTCCACCGCGGGCTCGAGCCACCTCAAGAACGCGCAGCCCATCGCCATCCAGTGGGCCGGGGGCGCGGTCGCGGTCGCGCACAACGGGAACCTCGTGAACGCCGAGGCGCTGCGCACCGAGCTCGAGTCCCAGGGCTCGATCTTCCAGACGACGAGCGACACCGAGGCGATCCTCCACCTCATGGCTCGCGCGCCCCGGGGCCCGGCGCGCTCCGGCGAGGCGAGCGAGCTCGTCCCCGCGATCCGCCACGCGCTCTCGCGCGTCGCCGGCGCCTACACGCTCCTCTTCCTTTCCGAGCGCGCGATGGTCGGCGTGCGCGACCCGCACGGCTTCCGGCCGCTCGTCCTCGGCAAGCTCAAGGGCAGCTGGGTGCTCGCGAGCGAGACCACGGCGCTCGACCTCATCGAGGCCGAGTACGTGCGCGAGGTCGAGCCGGGCGAGATCGTGGTCGTCGACGAGCGCGGGCTCCGCTCCGAACGCCTCGCGCCGCCCGCGGCGCGCCTCGGACGCTGCGTCTTCGAGCACATCTACTTCGCGCGCCCCGACTCGCTGCTCTTCGGGCGCTCGGTGTACGAGGTGCGCCACGCCTTCGGCCAGCAGCTCGCGAAGCTGCACCCGGCGGCCGCCGACGTCGTCATCGCGGTGCCCGACTCCGGCGTCGCCGCGGCGATCGGCTACGCCAAGGAGAGCGGCATCCCCTACGCCGTCGGGCTCATCCGCTCGCACTACGTGGGCCGCACCTTCATCGAGCCGCAGCAGTCGATCCGGCACTTCGGCGTGAAGCTGAAGCTCAACGCCGTGCGCGGGCTCCTCGTCGGGAAGCGCGTCGTGGTGGTGGACGACTCGATCGTGCGCGGCACCACCAGCCGCAAGATCGTGAAGATGCTGCGCGCGGCGGGCGCGAGCGAGGTGCACCTGCGCATCTCGTCGCCGCCGACCGCGTGGCCCTGCTACTACGGCATCGACACGCCCACCCGACAGGAGCTCATCGCCTCGTCGCACTCGGTCGAGGAGATCAAGCAGTACGTCACGGCGGACTCGCTCGGCTACATGACTCCCGAAGGGCTCTATACCGCGCTCGGCGAGGACCGCTCCCGCTTCTGCGACGCCTGCTTCACCGGCGAGTACCTCCTCGAGTTCCCCCAGACGCGCCCCGCCGCGCCGCTGCGCCTCGTCGGCGCGTAGCGGCGCGCCCCCCGCGCTAAGTTCCGTAGGTGCGCGCGGAGCTGCCGGCCCAGGAGTGGCGCGTCGCCGACGGCACCCTCCACGTCTACCGCCTGTTCGACATCGCCGACGCGCTCGACCTCGCGCGCGCCGAGAAGCTCCTCGCCGCGCCGCGCTCGCGGCTCCGGCTCGAGGGCGCGCAGAGCTCCACCGCCGTCGAGATCCCCCGCCCGCCGTTGCAGGTGGCGCTCGGGCCGCGCACCCTGCCCCTCGCCTCCGGCGCGCGCGAGGCCGACGCGAGCGCGAAGCTCTACGACTACGGCGTCGCGAGCATCCAGTACCGGCTGCCCATCCCGCCGGGGACGGCGCTCGGCGACCTCGTGGCGCTCGCGGAGGAGCTCGTCGCCCAGCCGACGCCCGCGCTCGACGCCGCCGCGCGCCGCGAGGCGGACGAGCTCGGCCGCGCGCT
>JBJMQK010000158.1:0-7505 GCA_045802735.1 Anaeromyxobacteraceae bacterium
AGGGGCGGGAGGGATCGTCGGCGGAGGCGCCGGACCTCGGGGCCCCGTTCGAGGTCGAGGTCGCGGTCGAGGTCGCGGTCGAGATCGGGCTCGAAGTCGCGGTCGAGGTCCGCGGCGCTTCGACTTCGCGCTTCGCCGTTCGCTCAGCGCGAACGGACTCCGGCACCCGCTCCCACTCCGCGGCGCGAAGCGGCGTCGACCCCTCCACTCGCTCGCCCGGCGCGGAGCGAAGCGGACTCGAGCCTTCCTCCCGCTCGCCCTGAGCGGAGCGAAGCGGAGTCGAAGGGCGGCCCGGGGCCGGCCGCGGCGCAGCCGAGGAGGGCCCCGCCGCGCACCCTGGCGTCCCGCCGGCGAGCACGCCGCCCGCGCCACCGCCGCCGCCCTCGAGCTTCGCGATGAGCTCCTGCACGTCGGCCGCCGGCGCGAGGAAGCAGCCCTTCAGGAGCGCGATCTCGAGCGCGTAGCGCGGCTGCTCCGACTCCTTCACCTCCTCGGCGGCGCGCTGGGCGAGGTCGAAGAGGCGCGTGAGCTGCGGCGCGGGGGCCGCCTCGGCCTGCGCCAGGACCTCGCGGCGCTCCAGCTCCGGCACGTCGAGGGGCGCGGCGGGGACGAGCTTCGCCACCACCACGTTGCGCAGGTGGCGGACGAGCTCCTCCGCGACCCGCTTCATCTCCTGGCCGCGCGCGTGGAGCGCCGCGACCTCGCCGAGCAGCGCCGCGCCGTCGCGGGCGACGAGCGCCGCCCCGAGCCGCGCCACCGCGCCGACGTCGATCGCGCCGATCGCCTCGGCGACGGCGTCGTCCGAGGCGCTGTCGCCGCACGCCGCGCGGACCTGATCGAGCATGGAGAGCGCGTCGCGCATCCCGCCCTCGGCGGTGCGGGCGACGAGCGCGAGCGCGCCGTCGGAGACGGTCATCGCCTCGGCCTGCACCACCTTGCGGAGCTGCTCGACGATCTGCTGCTGGGTGAGGCGCCGGAAGTCGAAGCGCTGGCAGCGCGAGACGATGGTCTCCGGGACCTTGTGGACGTCGGTCGTCGCGAGCACGAACTTCACGTGCTCCGGCGGCTCCTCCAGCGTCTTGAGGAGCGCGTTGAACGCCCCCGTCGACAGCATGTGGACCTCGTCGATGACGAAGACCTTGAAGCGGTCGCGCGCCGGCCGGTACTTCACCGCCTCGACGATGTCGCGGACGTTGTCGACGCCGTTGTTCGACGCAGCGTCGATCTCCACCACGTCGACGCAGCGGCCCTCCGCGATCTCGACGCAGGGTGCGCACACGCCGCAGGGGGTCGCGGTCGGCCCGTGGATGCAGTCGAGGGCCTTCGCGACGAGGCGGGCCGAGGTGGTCTTCCCGACGCCGCGCGGGCCGGTGAAGAGGAACGCGTGCGCGAGCTGCCCGCTCTTGAGCGCGTTCGACAGCGTCCGGACGACGTGCTCCTGCCCCGCCATGTCGGCGAAGCTCTGCGGCCGGTACTTGCGCGCGAGGACGAGGTAGGCCATGGCCGGGACGGGTTCGAGTACCAGCTTTTAGCTCGGCCGGGGAATCGATGCACACGCCGGGCGAGCGAACGCCCTACGCGCTCGAAAAAAAAGCCGGCCCACAATCCCCGGGCGCACGGAAGACCTCCTACCGTTGCTCCCTTCCGGGCCTGGCGGGGTTTGGAAATCCCCACGTCGCCCGAGGATTCTGGGCCGGCTCCGCTGCTCCGGCTGCTGCGATGCTGCGTGTGGCGGAGAGGGTGGGATTTGAACCCACGGTCCGGTTCCCCGGACACACGATTTCCAGTCGTGCGCCTTCGGCCGCTCGGCCACCTCTCCCGACTCTGCCCTCGCCCTGCCAGGGATAGAGAAAGGAAAAACGGAGAGCGAGGGATTCGAACCCCCGGTACCGTTACCGGTACACCTGATTTCGAGTCAGGCGCCTTCGACCGAACTCGGCCAGCTCTCCGCCGGCGGATCTAGCCGATTTTCCGGGCGTCGCCAAGCGGGAATCGGCTCTTCAGGCCCGGCGAACCCTGAAGAACTCGCGCAGGAGCGCGCCGCACGCCTCCGCCTGCACGCCCCGCTCGACCTCGAAGCGGTGGTTGAGCCGCGGATCGGAGGAGAGGTCGATGAGCGACCCGACCGCGCCGGCCTTGGGATCGCTCGCGCCGTAGACGAGCCGGTCGATGCGCGCGAGCACCATCGCCCCGGCGCACATGGCGCAGGGCTCGAGCGTCACGACGACGGTGACGCCGGTGAGGCGCCAGCGCCCGAGGGTGCGCGCCGCGTCCTGGATCGCGAGCAGCTCCGCGTGAGCGGTCGGGTCGTGCGCCGCCTCGCGCCGGTTCGCGCCGCGGCCGACGACGGCCCCCTCGAAGACGGCGACCGCCCCGACCGGGACCTCGCCGGCCTCCGCAGCCGCGCGGGCCAGCGCCAGCGCCTCGTCCATCGCCTCGGCGTCGGTCACGCCGGCGATCGAGACAGCACGGCCGGCGCCGCCCCGATCCCCACCAGCCCACCCTCCGGCAGCGCCAGCTCGGGGTGGTCGGCGCAGTCGAGCCCGCAGGCGCGGCAGGTGTCCATGCGGCACTTGGGCGTCACCTTGGACGCGAGCCCGCGCTTGAGCTCGCGCGCGAGGAAGGACTTCTCGAGCCCCTGGTCGATGAAGTCCCAGGGCAGCGCCTCGTCGACGCCGATCGTGCGCGACGCGAAGAACTCCGGGTCGTGGGGCCAGCGCGGGAGCGCCTTCTTGAGGTCGCCGCCCGTCTCGCGGTGGGCGAGCTCGAGGAGATCCGCGGCGCGGCGGTCGCCGCGCGAGAGCAGCGCCTGGAGCCAGGCCTCGCGCGGGCTGAACAGCTCGACCCCGATGCCGAGCGGCCTGAGCTCACGCTCGAGGAGGCGCCGCTTCGCCTCGAGGCAGCGCCGGTCCTCCATGCCCACCCACTGGAACGGCGTCCAGGGCTTCGGGACGAACGGGTTCACGGAGAGCGTGATGCGGCCCATGCGCCCCCGCACCTTCGCCCACTTGAGCATCACCTCCTCGCGGATGCGCACGGCGATGCGCGCCATCGCGAGGACGTCCTCGTCGGTCTCCGTGGGGAGCCCGCACATGAAGTACATCTTCACGTGCTGCATCCCCTGCGCGAGCGCGTTCTCCGCCGCCTGCACGATGAGGTCGTCGGAGAAGTCCTTGTTGATGACGTGGCGCAGCCGCTCGCTGCCGGCCTCGGGCGCGATGGTGATGGAGCGCTCGCCGCCTTCCGCCATGCGCCGCGCGAGCTCCGGGGTGATGGCGTCGACGCGCAGCGACGACGGGCTGAACGTCCCGCCCTCCTGCCCGATGGTGCAGGTGAGCGCGTCGAGCCCGGTGTAGTCGCTCGTGTCCGGCCCCACGAGCCCGACGCGGAGGCCCTGCGCGATCCCGCGCCGCGCCTCCTCGCGGAGCTTCTCGAGCGCCACCTCGCGGTAGGGGCGCTGCACGAACCCCGCGGCGCAGAAGCGGCAGCCCCACAGGCAGCCGCGGGCGACCTCGGTGAGGAAGAGATCGCCGAACTGCGCGTCGGGCGAGTCGACGACGCGCGAGGTGGTCACCGCCCCGAGGTCCTTCACGTAGGCGCGCCGCACGCGCGCCGGCGCGCCGTCCCGCGGCACGAACCGCGTCACCCAGGCGCCCCCGGGCGCGCGCGTGTCGGCGTAGGCGACGTCGTAGAGCGCGGGGACGTACGCACCGTCGAGGGTGGCGAGGCCGCGGAGCAGCTCGGCACGGTCGGGCGCGGCGCGGTGGAGCTCCGCCACGCGCTCGAGGAACGGCGCGACGAGCTCCTCGCCCTCGCCGACGAGGAAGAGGTCGAAGAAGGGGGCCACCGGCTCCGGGTTGATCTGGACGGCGATGCCGCCCGCGACGACGAGCGGGTCGCGCGGGCCGCGGGCTGCGGCGCGGAGCGGCAAGCCGGCGCGGTCGAGCACCGCGAGCACGTTGCCGTAGTCCTCCTCGAATGAGAGCGAGAAGGCGACGACGTCGAAGTCGCGGAGCGGCAGCCCCGACTCGATCGTCCGCGGCTCCTCGCCCGGCTCCTCGGGCAGGAAGGCGCGCTCGCACAGCGCGCGCGGGCTGTCGTTGACGAGCCGGTACACCGCATGGAAGCCGAGGTTCGCCATCCCGAGCCGGTAGGCGTTCGGGTAGACGAGCGCCACGCGCAGGCGTCCGCCCCGCTCCTTCACCACCGCACCGCGCTCGAGGGGCTTCACCGGCGCTTCTTACCGCGCCCCGGGCGCCGCCGCACGCGGCGGCCGTCGCCTCAGGGCCCCGCCGCGACGAACGCCGAGCGCGCGCCCACCGGCCGGGCGAGCTCCGCCGGCGACGGCAGCGCCGCCGCGAAGCCGCGCTCGGAGCGCAGGATCGGACCGCCGCCCGCCGCCTGGTACGCGCTGATGCCCTCGAAAATGCGCTCGACCAGCACGAGCAGCCCGAGGAACCCGTAGGCATTGCCGCGGTCGCTCACGAAGAAGAACCCGCCCGGCCATACGAGGAAGATGACGATGTCCGCGATGAGCCAGATGACCCACTGCTCGGAGCCGGCGAGGAGGTGGCCGAGGCCGAAGCCGGGGATGATGCCGAGGATGAGGGCGAGCGCGGGCTCGATGCGCTGCCGCCGCGCAGGCGCGCCTCCGCCGGTGTCCACCGCGAGGAGGGACACGCCGGCGATCGAGAGCGCCGGCACCTCGAGCCGAGCGCCCGGCTCGGACGTGCCGTCGAACAGCTCGAGGCGCAGGTCGTACGCGGCGCGCGCGGCGGCGGGGAGCGCCAGGACCGCGAGCGCAAGGGCGAGGAGGATGGGACGCATGCGTACCCCTTCTTCGCTTCGGGTGAAGGGGCGCCCGGCCCCGGGCGCACGCTTAGCAGAGGCGCCCCGGGGCCGCAAACGGCTTTTGGGGACGCGGCAGCGCCGCGCCGACGTTCCTTGCCGGTCCCCCGCCACACCCCTACAATCCAGCGCCCGGGACCCACCATGAGACTCGCCCTCGCCCTCGCGCTCGCCCTCGCCCTCGCCGCCGCACCGCGCCGCTCGCTCGCCGCCGAGGACGAGCTCCCCGGCGTCGATACGAGCGCGCTCAGCGCCGCGCAGCGCGCCGTGCTGCTCTCGGTGCTGAAGGAGGAGTTCTGCTACTGCGGCTGCCCGCACACGCTCGCGGGCTGCCTCAAGGAGCACGCGAGCTGCAAGCACGCGCCGCGCATGGCGACGCTCGCGGCACGGCTCGCGGGTCGCGGCCTGACCCAAGGTGAAATCCTGAAGGCGCTCACCGAGTACTACGCCGGGTTCCCGAAGGGGAAGCGCGCCCGCCTCGACGTCGCCGGGTTCGGCCCGGCGCTCGGCGGCGCGAGCGCGCCCGTCACCATCGTCGAGTTCTCCGACTTCACCTGTCCGTACTGCCAGGCGCTCCGGCCGGAGCTGGAGCGCTTCGTGAAGGAGAACGCCGCCGACGTCCGCCTCTACTACAAGCCCTTCCCGCTCACCCAGCACCCGCGCTCGATGGAGGCCGCGCTCGCGGCGGAGTGGGCGCGCTCGAAGGGGATCTTCTGGCCGATGCACGACCACCTCTTCGATCACCCGCACGAGCTCTCCGACGAGGGGCTCGCCGCGGCGGCCCGTGCGGTGGGCGGCGACCCCGACGACCTCGCGAAGGCGCTCGCCAGCGGCAAGGACAAGGCGCGCGTGCAGGGCTCGATGACCGAGGGGCGCGCGGCCGGGCTCGCCGGGACGCCGACGATGTACGTGAACGGGCGCAAGCTCGAGCTGCCGATGGCGCCGAAGGACGCGCCCGAGGTGCTGCGCTTCACCATCGACGACGAGGCCGAGTGGTCGAAGAACGGCGGCGCCTGGGCGAAGGATTAGGTGAACGTGGCGGCGACCCTCGACATCGACGCGCACGGCCGCGTCGTGCCGCAGGACGATGCCGCGCGGCGCGCGCTCGCCGACCGCGCCGGGCGCTTCGCGCTCTTCCCGTCGGCGCACGACCTCCTCATCGCGCGGCGGACGCCGCTCGCCGGCGGCGCGACCGCGCGGCCGCGCTGCGTGTTCGCCGGAGACCTCTCCGCCTTTCCCATCGCGGACTTCGTCGCCTTCATCCATCAGTCGCGGCTCTCGGGGGTCCTCGGCGTCAGCTCGCCGGGCGGCGAGCGCGGCGTCGCCTTCAAGGACGGGGAGGTGCGCGGGGCGCGCTCCGACGCCCCCGGGGAGCGGATCGGGGAGGTGGCGCTGCGGCTCGGCTTCGTGACCGCGGACCAGCTCGAGCAGGTGGAGCGCGAGGCCGACGCGAAGCCCTTCGGCAAGGCGCTCGTCGACAAGGGCCTCCTCGGCGCGAACGACCTGTGGAAGTGCCTCCACGAGCAGGTCGCCGCCGTGTTCCACGCCATCCTCCTGTCGCGCGACGGCGTCTTCGCGCTCGTCGAGGAGGACGGCGACCTCGGCACCCCGCTCTCCGTCAACACGCAGTCGCTGCTCATGGACGGCATCCGGCGCATCGACGAGATGACGCTCTTTCGCGCCAAGATCCCGAGCGCGCGCGCCTACGTCCGCCGCGCGAAGCCCAAGGTCGCCATCACGCTCCGCGCCCCCGAGCAGGAGCTCTTCGATCTCGTGGACGGGCGCCGCACCGTCGCGGACATCGCGCAGGGCGCGCACGTGAACGCCTTCGACGCGACGAAGATTTTGTACCACCTCGCCGAGGCGGGCTACGTCGAGGCGGTGGAGGATCCGCTCGCCTCCCCCGCCGCGTCGCCGGAGGAGCGCCTCGCCGCCATCGCAGCGGGCTTCGCCGGCCTCGTCCGCGACATCACCCGCGCCGTCGCCGCGACCGGCCCGCTCGAGCCGTTCCTCGCCGCGACGCGCGCGTTCCTCTCCGATCCGACGGGGCGGTTCGCGCCGCTCTGGACCCTCGTCGTCCCCGGCCACGACGGCGCCTTCGAGGAGCGCGCCGTGCTCGGGAACCTCGGCGCGCTGCGCGGGGCCGCCCTCGCGCGCGTCGAGCCGTCGGGCGACCCCGGCCGCTTCCTCTTCGACGGGCTTCGCGAGCTGATGTTCTTCTGCCTCTTCCAGGCGAACGAGCGGCTCCCGCGCGACGCCGACGAGCGCCTCGCGCGCGACGTGAAGCGGCGCTTCGAGGCGCTCGGCGAGCTGCGGTGATCTTACCTTTCGTCACGGCCGACCTCCCCGGCTCGGGCGGCCACGTGAAGGCGTCGCCCGAGGACTTCCGCGTCGACGAGCTCCCGTCGTACGCCCCGGCCGGCGCGGGCGCTCACCTCTACCTGCACGTCGAGAAGCGCGGCCTCACGACGCGCGACGTCGTGCGCTCGCTCGCGCGCGCGCTCGGGGTCCAGGACCGCGACGTGGGCGCGGCGGGGCTGAAGGACAAGGCGGCGGTCACGACGCAGTGGCTCTCGTTCCCGTCCGCGAAGGACCCCGATCCGGCCGCGCTCGCGGGCGACGGGTACCGGGTGCTCCAGGTCTCCCGGCACAACAAC